>JAFPED010000185.1 GCA_017423565.1 Prevotella sp.
GACGAATTCAATAGTACAGTGAGTGAACTGATAAAAAATAGTGGACGAAAATAACTTTCAAAACCACCAATACATATGAATTTAAGAAGACTGCTCTTCCTGCTGATGCTTGTGCCTGTGATGGCAACGGCTCAGACCATTAAGTCGCCAAATGGCAACATCGTATTGACATTCTCACTCGATGGCAATGGTCGTCCTACTTATGAGATGACTTATAAAGGTAAGGCCGTTGTCAAACCCTCTCATCTTGGATTGGAACTTGCCAAGGACAAGCATGCGTCCTTAGGTACAAACGAGCGTGACCTGATGGATGGTTTTCGTATTGCCAATACGGAGACAACGGCGTTCGACGAGACATGGCAACCCGTTTGGGGCGAGACACGTGATATCCGCAACCACTATAATGAATTGGCTGTCACGCTGACGCAAAGCTGGAAACAGCCACGTGTTACTGCTAATGAAGGCGAGCGGGGCATGTATGAGGAGCTTCGCGAGCGTAACATCATTATTCGTTTCCGTGTATATGACGATGGTCTAGGCTTCCGTTATGAGTTCCCGCAGCAGGAAAACCTTAATTATTTCCTTATCAAGGACGAACGGTCTGAGTTTGCCATGGCTGGTGACCATATTGCATGGTGGCTGCCAGGTGATTATGATACTCAGGAGCAGGAGACACAACAGACTCGACTGTCTGAAATCCGCGATCGATTCCAGGAGGCAGTCAACTGGGGTAACTCCTCTGTGGCAGTCTTCTCGCCTACCGGTGTGCAGACATCTCTGCAGATGAAGACCGACGACGGGCTGTATATCAATATCCACGAAGCAGCCTGTCTGGACTATGCTACGATGCATCTGGAGTTGGTCGATGCTAAAACCACGCAGCTGACGACTAAGCTCATGGGTTCCAGCAACCGATATACACCAGCTCCCGAGCCCTCTAACTATCCATTGCCTCAGCCGTTCACTTTCGTCAGCCATCTGACACCTGACGCTACGGGACTGAAGGGTTGCATGCAGACACCTTGTTCCACGCCCTGGCGTACGGTGATGGTTAGTGACGATGCACGCGACATGCTGTCTTCGAACTTGATACTTAACCTCAACGAGCCTTGTAAACTGGAAGATACTTCATGGATTCATCCTACAAAATATTGTGGTGTTTGGTGGGAGATGATTGTTGGAAAGAGCAACTGGCATTACACTAACGATTTCCCCAGCATCAAGCTCGGCCAAATAGACTGGAACAGTGTGAAGCCTCATGGACGCCATGCTGCCAATAATGAGAAGGTGAAGCGTTACATAGACTTTGCTGCGAAGAATGGACTGGACGAGGTGCTGGTAGAAGGCTGGAACGTTGGCTGGGAAGACTGGGCAAACATGTGGAAGCGTGATGTCTTTGACTTTGTGACTCCATATCCTGATTTCGATATTCAGATGCTCAACGACTATGCTCATTCCAAGGGAGTGAAACTGCTCATGCACCATGAAACCAGCTCCAGCTCACAGAACTATGAACGGCATATCAAGGAGGCATTTGAACTGATGAACCATTATGGCTACGATGCAGTGAAGACTGGATACGTGGGTGACATCATTCCTCGTGGTGATCATCATTACTCGCAGTCAATGAACAATCACTATCTCTATGTTATTCAGGAGGCTGCCAAGCACCATATCATGGTCAACTCGCATGAAGCAACCCGGCCTACAGGACTGTGTCGTACTTATCCTAACCTGGTAGGTGGTGAATCAGCACGTGGCACAGAGTACGAAGCATTCGGCGGCAGTCGGCCTGACCATACCTGTATATTGCCTTTCACACGTCTGCAAGGCGGACCAATGGATTATACTCCTGGCATTTTTGTTACGAGGCTCAACACATGGAGCGACAATACCTCGTGGGCACGTATAACCATCTGTGGCTCACTGGCTCTCTACCTGACCATGTACAGTCCATTGCAGATGGCTGCTGATTTGCCTGAGCATTATGAACAGTTCGACGATGCCTTCCAGTTCATACGCGATGTTGCATGCGACTGGGATGAGTCTATCTACCTGGAGGCTGAACCGGCAGACTACATCACTGTAGCACGTAAGGCAAAGGGTACTGACAACTGGTTTATTGGTGGAAAGTGTGACGAGAATGGTCATCAGTCTGTTATACGTCTCGACTTCCTTGACAAGGGCCGTAAGTACGAGTGTACTATCTATGCTGATGCCAAAGGTGCACATTACGAAACCAACCCACAGGCATATACTATCACGAAGAAGACTGTTAAACGTGGCGATGTACTTAAATTGACAGAGGCTCCTGGAGGTGGATTCGCTGTATCTCTAATTGCCAAATAGAGCATCTCTTCCTATAGAATATGATAAAGAAAAAGCGGCAAGTGAGACATCTCACTTGTCGCTTTTTGTCGGGATGAGGCGACTCGAACGCCCGACCCCTACGTCCCGAACGTAGTGCGCTACCAACTGCGCTACATCCCGAATGATTTTGCGAAATCGCCTGCAAAGGTACACCTTTTTTCTGAATTACGTGCAAAAAAGCAGGAAAAATCTTGTTCCGTCTATAAAAATGTCAGAGCAGTTCAGGTAACTCGTAAAGTTTCATGCTGTTGCTGCCTTTAATGAGGATATAATGGTTGGAAGGCTGCTCCTGACGTATGGCAGATTTAACCTCTTCGACATCAGCAAACTGGCGGAAGGGATGGTTAGTGGCAGCAAACTCACTACCTACCAGCCATACTTCTTCGAAGTGGGCTTTCTTCAGCATGTCAATAATACGCTGGTGCTCCTCTTGGCTCACACTGCCCAATTCGCGCATGTCACCCAGAATAACCATCTTGTGTTCAACCTCCATCAGACGGAAGTTCTCCAAAGCGGCTGTCATGGACGAAGGATTGGCATTATAGGCATCTACAATAAGATGGTTCTTCTCTGTGACGGTCATCTGACTGCGGTTGTTGCTGGGAACATAATTGGTCAGTGCCTCGCAGATCTTCTTACGGTCGATACCGAAGTTGATGCCAACGGCAATGGCTGCTAACAGGTTGTCGATGTTATATGCTCCAATCAGGTGTGTCTGTACCTTGTGCCATTTTGTAGAACGTCCCTCTTCTTCCAGTGTCATTAGTGGCTCACGCCAACGGAATTTTAGGAACGGAGCGCAAGAGATAACTTCGCCGCTGATGCAGGTGTCTTGGTTGTCTGGGTTAGTGGAGTAGGGGGTGAGCCATATCTCCTCGTCATCACCTATCTGGTCAATCAGATATTCGTTGTCGGCATTGATGAAGATGAGCCCGTCTTGACGTGTGCGTAAGAAGTCGTAGAGCTCACATTTCGTCTTGATAACACCTTCAAACGATCCAAACCCTTGCAGGTGAGCACGTCCTACGTTGGTGATGAGGCCACAGGTAGGCTCTGCTGTCTCGGCCAGTGTCTTGATGTCGCCAGGATGGCTGGCTCCCATTTCAATGACGGCTATCTGGTGTTCTTTGTTCAAACGGAACAACGTCTTGGGAACGCCTACGTCGTTATTGAAGTTTCCTTGTGTGTAGAGTACGTTAAACTGTGTGGAAAGCACGGCAGCAACCAGTTCCTTTGTTGTTGTCTTGCCATTGGTGCCAGTGATGCCGATGACGGGAATGTCGAACTGTCGGCGATGCTCGCGTGCCAGGTCCTTGAATGTCTGCAAAGTGTCATCTACGAAGATGAGACGGTCGTCGGTATTGTTTCTCAGTTCTTTGTCATCAACGATGGCATAGGCACATCCGTCTCGAAGTGCCTGCAACGCATATTGATTGCCGTCAAACTTCTCGCCTTTCAGTGCAAGGAAGATGCTGCCTTCCGGGCAGTTGCGTGAGTCGGTCGTAATACACGGATGTTGCTTGTATAACTCGTATAGTTTCTTAATATCCATAGTTTTTAGATGATTTTGAGTGCAAAGGTAATAAAAATTCATAATTCGTAATTCATAATTCATAATATTTTTGTATTTTTGCAACGTTATGAATTATACGCTGAATTGTGGTGGACGACTGCTTAGTCTTGACACACCTCAGGTGATGGGAATACTCAATGTTACGCCCGACTCGTTCTATGCAACATCGAGGGTAGAGACGGAAGAGGCGATAGCTCGTCGTGCCCATGAGATTGTGGAGCAAGGTGCAGCCATCATTGACGTGGGGGCATGCTCGACAAGACCTGGCAGCGAACCAGTCTCAGCCCAGCAGGAGTCGGAGCGTCTTAGACTGGCGTTAGGTGTTATTCGTCGTGAAATGCCTGATGCCATCGTCAGTGTTGACACGTTCCGTCCGGACATCGCTCGTATGGCTGTAGAGGAGTTGGGGGCTGACATTATCAATGATGTAGGTCAGTCTG
Source organism: Prevotella sp. (assembly GCA_017423565.1). Taxonomy (GTDB): domain Bacteria; phylum Bacteroidota; class Bacteroidia; order Bacteroidales; family Bacteroidaceae; genus Prevotella. The sequence continues at coordinate 4,384 of JAFPED010000185.1, forward strand.
CTTCGTCGGTCAATGATCGTCGTTCGGTGTCAATGTATCGGATGGTAGCACGTCTGGGTGTTCCCTATGTCTTGATGTCCCGTGAGTCTGGCATGTCATCCATGTTGATGTGGCTTTCTGGCGAGGTGCAGGCCTTGCGTGACTGCGGACAGAAAGACATTATCATTGACCCGGGCTTTGGCTTTGGCAAGACGCTGGAAGAAAACTATAGTGTGTTACGCGACCTTGAACAGCTACAGCTGTTAGAGTTGCCTGTTCTGGTAGGTGTGTCACGAAAGTCTATGATATATAAACTGCTGGGTGTTCAACCCGATGCAGCACTTAATGGTACGTCAGTGTTACATGTCATGGCCCTTGAGCGTGGAGCCAAGATTCTCCGTGTTCACGATGTTCGTGAGGCTGTGGAGTGTGTAAGAATTAATAAGATGTTATATGTTTGAATTTATTGACATTGGTATTAAGGATATCATCGACATCGTCCTGGTGGCGTTGATGCTTTTCTATGTCTATCGACTGATGAAGGAGTCACGGTCGTTGAATGTCTTTATCGGCATTATCATGTTTGTCGTGGTCTGGCTGTTTGTTTCTCAGATTCTGGAGATGAAGCTGTTGGGCAGCATCATGGATAAACTGGTTAGTGTGGGTGTGATTGGTCTGATTGTGTTGTTTCAGGAGGAGATACGCAAGTTCTTCTATAATGTGGGTTCTCAGCAACGCATGCGAGCCTTACGTCGTATCCTGACACTGGGTCGTAGTCATAGTGGTGACCGTGACGCAAAGAAGACCATGATGCCGGTGGTAATGGCCTGTATGAATATGAGTCGTCGGAAGGAGGGAGCGCTGATAGTCATTGAGCGTAGCATCCCACTTGACGATATTGTCCAGACTGGTGACGTGATAGATTCCAATGTGAGTCAACGGCTCATAGAAAACATTTTCTTCAAGAATTCCCCCCTGCATGATGGTGCTATGATTATCTCGGATGCACGCATTAAAGCTGCAGGCTGTATCTTGCCAGTCAGTCACGACTTGGATATTCCCAAAGAGTTAGGTCTTCGCCACCGTGCAGCCATGGGTGTATCGCAGGAGAGTGATGCCTTGGCTATTGTTGTTTCCGAAGAGACGGGAGGTATTTCCGTTGCATCACGTGGTCATTTCAGTCTTCATTTGACGGCCGAGGCACTTGAGAGTATTCTGTCGAAGGAATTGGCATAACACATAAATTATACTAAAAGTGATAAGTGATAAGCGAAAAATGAAAAGTTTTTTGTAATTTTGCAGTCATTCCACTAAAACAAACAATAAAAAGACAAACAAGCTATGAGTTTAATTGAACAAATCATTGCGCGTGCCAAGAGTAACAAGCAGCGCATCGTGCTTCCCGAGGCAGAAGAGGAACGTACACTGAGAGCAGCCGACCGTGTGCTGGCAGAGGACATTGCTGACCTGATACTCATCGGTAATCCTGAGAAGGTACATGCTTTGGCTGCCGAGTGTGGCCTGACCAACATTGACAAAGCCACACTGATTGATCCACTGAATTGTGAAAAGAGCGAGGAATATGCCCAGCTGCTGACCAAGCTACGCGAAAAGAAAGGTATGACCATAGAAAAAGCCCGTGAACTGGTAAAGGATCCTCTCTATCTGGGTTGTATGATTATCAAGACCGAAGGTGCAGATGGTCAGATCAGTGGTGCGCTCTCAACGACGGGTGAGACACTGCGTCCTGCATTACAGATTATCAAGTGTGCTCCTGGCATTACCTGTGTCAGTGGTGCCATGCTGATGATTACCAATAAGCCAGAGTATGGTGAGAATGGTGTGTTGGTAGTAGGTGATGTTGCCGTTACTCCTATGCCCGATGCTAATCAGCTCAGTCAGATTGCTGTATGTACTGCACAAACAGCCAAGTCGGTTGCCGGTTTCACTGATCCCCGTGTTGCCATGCTGAGCTTCTCTACGAAGGGCAGTGCCACGCACGAGGTGGTTGACAAGGTGATTGAGGCTACAAAACTGGCTAAGGAGCTTGATCCAACGCTGAAGGTCGATGGTGAGTTGCAGGCTGATGCAGCACTCGTTCCAAGTGTGGGAAAGAAGAAGGCGCCCGGTTCAGAGATTGCTGGTAATGCCAATGTGCTGGTATTCCCCAACCTGGAAGTAGGCAATATAGCTTACAAACTGGTGCAGCGCTTAGGTGACGCTATTGCTATTGGTCCTATCCTTCAGGGCATTGCTCGTCCAGTTAACGACCTGAGCCGTGGTTGCAGCGTGGAAGATATTTATTATCTGGTAGCCATCACAGCTTGTCAGGCCATGGATGCCAAGAAATAATTGATAATTGACAATTGATAATTAATAATTATGAAAATATTAGTATTAAACTGTGGCTCGTCCTCTATCAAGTACGCACTGTACAACATGGACGACAAGAGTGTGATGACAAGTGGCGGTGCTGAGCGTGTAGGCTTGGATGGTGCTTTTGTCAAGGTAAAACTGGCCAATGGCGAGAAAAAGCAGATTATGCACGACATACCCGAGCATACTGAGGGCGTGAAGTTTATTTTCTCCTTGCTGACTGACCCGGAGATTGGCGTAATCAAGGACCTTAAAGAAATTGATGCCGTTGGTCACCGTATGGTGCACGGTGGTGAGAAGTTCAATAAGTCGGTGATTCTGACTGACGAAGTGCTTAAGGCTTTTGAAGAGTGTTCTGACCTTGCTCCCCTGCATAACCCAGCCAACCTGAAAGGTGTCAATGCCGTAAAGGAACTGATGCCTGGTCTGCCCCAGGTGGGTGTGTTTGACACTGCTTTCCATCAGACCATGCCTCCCAAGGCTTTCATGTATGCTATTCCTTACGAGCTGTATGAGAAGTATGGCATTCGTCGTTATGGTTTCCATGGCACCAGCCATCGTTACGTGTCAGCACGTGCATGCGAGTTCCTTGGCATTCCTGCCGAGGGTACCAAGATGGTTACCTGCCACGTAGGCAATGGCGGTTCGATTGCTGCTATAGTTGATGGCAAGTGCATTGATACCTCTATGGGTCTCACCCCACTGGAAGGTCTGGTCATGGGTACACGTGCCGGTGATATCGACGGTGGTGCTGTGACATTCATCGAGAAGAAGTTAGGTTTGGATGCTGATGGCATGTCGAATCTGTTGAATAAGAAGAGTGGTGTGGCTGGTATCACAGGTGGCTCGTCTGACATGCGTGACGTGGAGAACGCTGCCAAGGAAGGTGATCCACGTGCTAAGCTGGCTCAGGATATGTATTTCTATCGCATTAAGAAGTAC
>JAFPED010000186.1 GCA_017423565.1 Prevotella sp.
CTATGGCTGACAAACTGGCTGCTGAGATTATGGATGCGTTCAACAATCAGGGTGGTGCCTTCAAGCGTAAGGAGGATATGCACCGTATGGCTGAGGCTAACCGTGCATTCGCTCACTTCCGTTTCTAATGATTAGGTAAAAAGGTAAAAATAAAAAGGAAAAGAAATGGCAAATCGCGATTTACATTTGACCCGCAATATCGGTATTATGGCCCACATCGATGCCGGTAAAACCACCACTTCTGAGCGTATCCTGTTCTACACAGGTAAGACTCACAAGATTGGTGAGGTACATGACGGCGCTGCTACCATGGACTGGATGGCCCAGGAGCAGGAGCGTGGTATCACGATTACCTCTGCTGCCACTACCTGTAACTGGAAGTGGAACGGCAAGGAGTTTAAAATCAACTTGATTGACACTCCGGGACACGTTGACTTCACTGCTGAGGTGGAGCGTTCACTGCGTGTGCTCGATGGTGCTGTGGCAACATACTCTGCTGCTGACGGTGTTCAGCCTCAGTCAGAGACTGTATGGCGTCAGGCTGACAAGTATAATGTTCCCCGTATCGGTTACGTGAACAAGATGGACCGTTCTGGTGCTGACTTCTTCGAGACTGTTCAGCAGATGAAGGACATCCTGGGTGCTAACCCCGTTGTTATCCAGGTGCCCATCGGTGCTGAGGAGAACTTCAAGGGTGTGGTTGACCTCATCAAGATGAAGGCTATCCTTTGGCACGACGAGACCATGGGTGCTGAGTACGACATTGAGGAAATCCCCGCCGACCTGAAAGACGAGTGCGACGAGTGGCGCAACAAGTTGCTGGAGGCTGCTGCCGAGTATGATGAGGCTCTTATGGAGAAATACTTCGACGATCCTAACTCCATCACTGAGGACGAGATCATCGCTGCTATCCGCAAGGGAACCATCTCTATGGCTTGCACCCCAATGATTTGCGGTTCATCGTATAAGAACAAGGGTGTTCAGCCCCTGCTCGACTATGTATGTGCTTTCCTGCCTGCTCCTGTTGATGTTGAGGTGGTAACTGGTATCAACCCCAACACTGACGAGGAAGAAGGTCGTAAGCCCAGCGAAGACGAGCCTACATCAGCTCTTGCCTTTAAGATTGCCACTGATCCCTACATGGGCCGTTTGGTATTCTTCCGCGTTTACTCTGGTAGCGTGAAGGCCGGTTCTTATGTTTACAACCCACGTTCTGGCAAGAAGGAGCGCATCAGCCGTCTGTTCCAGATGAACTCTAACAAGGAGATTCCTATGGAGTCTATCGACGCTGGTGATATCGGTGCAGGTGTAGGTTTCAAGGATATCCGTACTGGTGATACCCTCTGTGATGAGGATAAGCCCATCGTACTGGAGTCAATGACCTTCCCCGACACTGTGATTTCTATCGCCGTTGAGCCTAAGTCACAGGCTGACGTTGCCAAACTTGACAACGGTCTGGCTAAGTTGGCTGAGGAAGACCCCACATTCACCGTACGTACCGACGAGCAGAGTGGTCAGACCATTATCTCTGGTATGGGTGAGCTCCACTTGGATATCATCATCGACCGTCTGAAGCGTGAGTTCAAGGTTGAGTGTAACCAGGGTAAGCCCCAGGTTAACTATAAGGAGGCCATCACTAAGACCGTCAACGGTTATCGTGAGGTTTACAAGAAGCAGTCTGGTGGTCGCGGTAAGTTTGCCGATATCATCGTTAACGTTGGTCCTGTTGATGACGATTGGAACATCAAGGAGAACGGTGGTCTGCAGTTCGTCAACGAGGTGAAGGGTGGTAACATTCCTAAGGAATTCATCCCCTCTATCCAGAAGGGCTTCGAGGCAGCTATGAAGAATGGTATCCTCGGTGGCTATCCTGTTGACTCACTGAAGGTTGTTGTTGTCGATGGTTCGTTCCACCCAGTTGACTCTGACCAGCTTTCCTTCGAGATTGCTGCCCAGATGGCTTACAAGGCAGTCTGCGCTCAGGCTAAGCCAGTGCTGATGGAGCCTATCATGAAACTCGAGGTTGTTACTCCTGAGGAGAACATGGGTGACGTGATTGGCGACCTCAACAAGCGTCGTGGTCAGGTAGAGGGTATGGAAGAAGCTCGTTCAGGTGCCCGTGTTGTTAAGGCAATGGTTCCCCTGTCAGAGATGTTCGGTTATGTAACCGCTCTCCGTACCATCACTTCTGGTCGTGCCACCAGCTCTATGGAGTACGATCACCACGCTCCTCTGTCTTCTGCTCTTGCAAAGGCAGTGCTTGAGGAGGTGAAGGGACGTGCAGACCTGGTGTAAGCGCTACGCGCAATGTAAAAAATGCAAAATGTAAAAATTCAAAAATGGGGTCTGCCGCTGAGCAAATGACTCTTTAGCGCCAGCCCCATTTTTACATTATTAAATTGTTTAATTATTAAATTTTAATTATCGTGAGTCAGAAAATTCGTATCAAGCTGAAGAGCTACGACCACAAACTCGTAGACAAGTCAGCAGAGAAGATTGTGAAGGCTGTTAAGGCCACAGGTGCTATCATCAGCGGTCCTATCCCCCTTCCCACACACAAGCGTATCTACACCGTTAACCGCTCAACCTTCGTTAACAAGAAGGCTCGTGAGCAGTTCCAGCTGTCAGACTACAAGCGTCTGATCGACATCTACAGCTCAACTGCTAAGACTGTTGACGCTCTGATGAAACTCGAACTCCCCAGCGGTGTTGAGGTAGAGATTAAGGTATAGTACGATCTTGTTCTCAAGATAGAGCGACATTTCCGTCATTCGGGTATGTCGCTTTTTTTCTTCCCCGTTTTTGAGGCACTTATTTGGGATAGAGCCCAAATGAGTGCATGTGTTTTCTTTCAGATGTATTTTTTTCTGCATACCTTTGCACCATGAAACTATAAATCTCATGTGCAAGGAACTTTTTAAGAGAATTGATTCAGTAATCAGAAATGAACGTCTTTATGCCAATGTTGGTCTGATGCGCGAAGATGTGATGAAGCGTTTCAGCATCAGTCGCCATCGTCTGAATGCCCTCCTAAACCAGCATGCTGGCGGATTGTCATTTCCTCAATACATTAATAAAATGCGTGTTGAGGAAGCTCATGAGTTGATGGTTTGTCACCAAGAAATGCCTATTGCACAAATTGCCTTTGAGGTAGGCTTCACGCCCCCTAATCTGCGTGATCAGTTCAAGCGTCATTATGGTATGACTCCTTCCGAATATCGCGCGCATTTGGTGTAAAGCCCAAATGCGTGCATTGTTTTTTTGGAAGAATAGATACTTTTACGTAATTTTGCATTTGGTTATGAATGAGATGGTCTATTTTCCAATAGAAGGTGAGACAGCCATGACGTTTCTAAAACGTGTGGTTGATGAACAGTCTGATCGCGAGCCACTGCGCATTGTAGTACAGCTGCTTGAGATAGTTTTGGGTGAACTGCAAGGTCGTCCTTGTGAGCTCAGCGTGACGGTATCGAAGCAGTGTTTTACCTTGATGCTCCGTCATGGCGGTAAACCTATCGACAACCGTATGATATGGTTGATGGATGATCATATTGACCGTGCAAAATATCAATCTGATGGTGACGACTGGGTGCTGACCCTCCGTCGTGACATTCCTTCGTTTTACATTTCCCCTGAGGAAGATTAAAAACTAAGATTATTATAATATGAGAAATGTCCTTCAAGTTCTGCTGCTTGTTTTAATATTGGTTTTTGCCAGTTGCGGCAGAAATAATTCAGCAAGACATATTCCAAATTTGGGTGATACACCTTATCAGGCAGACTCCGTGTTGGTGGCTTATGGCTATCATCCGAATAGGGCACTCGTGATGCTCGACTCTGCTTTGTTGCTTGGTAATATCAATGAATACCGTGCAAAGTTTATCCGTGCCAAAATCTATAGTAAGTCGCTCCTCAAGCAGCGGCAGGATTCTGCCATCCTGATCTGCGAACAGCTACTGCAGCATGATTCTGTGATTCATGCTCCCCAAGAGCGGGAGAATATACTCGACCTGCTGATGATTACTAGTCGTACCAAGGTTGATTTTGAAGGCTATGTGAAGTGGGCGACGCAGAAGGCTGAGGTCTGTCGTCTACAGGGAGAGGAGACTGAACAATGGCGCACTGAGGCAGAGATTGGTATGGTGATGGCTCATTTGGGACAACCGGAGGAAGGTATGGAAAAAATCGACGAGGCCATTCGTCAGCTCGATGAGCCCGGCAGTATCGACCGCATGGATGCCTTCATCATTGCCGTAAAACGTAAGATTACAGTACTGAATGATAAGGGCCGCTATGCTGAGGTCATACCCTTGGCGCAGCGTATCCTCGACAGGCTCGAGCATTACGAACAGCATGCCAGTGCCTATGCCGAAGACAG
>JAFPED010000018.1 GCA_017423565.1 Prevotella sp.
GCATGGAATAATACTCGGGTACCCCACCCTGGTCGTGGTACAACCGATAGCTGACGGTCTGCTTGCCGTCGGCATGTGTCAGCACGTCATCCTGAACGAGAGCGATGGTCTGACGGCTGTCTTCTTCGTCAGGCTGACCAGTCATGACAATGATACTTGCATTGAGGTAACGGCCATTCGTTGCCATCCACATGCTCTCAAACTTCACCGGGTCAGTCAGTATTTCCTCAAACTTATCGGGCATGGCAGGCACAAGGGTAGGAACAATAGACATTCCCTTTGCCTCGGCGACCGTCTGTCCCTGGCTGTTCTTTACCTTATTATAATAGAGAGCTGCACGATACACCGTGTCACCTTTTTGTATAGCCTTTACCGTGAAATGCGGTTCGGTAGCCAGTGAGTCGCCATCGTCGGTCACAATATAGTCAACACGTAAGTCGCTGCCCACATGCGCCTCAACGAAGTCGGCACGCATCAACGAATACTCCCCTTCACCTTTATCGTAGTTGTCCTGCTCGCAAGACACCAGGAACAAGATTGTCAATAAGTATAACGGCAGACGTCTCATAGGGCAGCAAGATGGTTTCTCAGTGGGTTGGCATACATCGTATAGAGTCGTTCGCGCAGGAAAGCCTCATCCTTATTAGGAATAGTAATCTTGGCAAGCTGACCTGCCAAGTATTTCTCGAACTGCTGCTTGTCTTTGTCGGTATAGTAGTCAGCAAACTCACTATTGCCATTCAGCGTGTCCAGTGCAATGTAGTTACAGGGATAAAGTGTGTAGTGACGGTGTATCTCCTGATCAATGCGATGACTGAGAGCTGAGAAGAAATCGTTTTTCGACGTCGTTGGCAACTCGTCAATCCACTCATTGACAGGCTCACCACAGTAGTAAGCTACACGTCCCTTATATCCGAAGATGCCAGTCTTCATATTGTCCAGATCGTCCTGACGACTCTTCTTGAACGAGGGATTGTCACGTTTCTGCTGGAACTCCTGTGCCTTGAGATAGTCACAAGGGTCATATTCGTAGCTGATGGTTAATGGTACAATGCACAACTCAGTCAGTGCACCACCCATGGCCAGCATCTTCAGCACAGATTCCTGCGTACGGTCATCTGAGTCCTTTGCTCGACCCTCACGTTGTGCTATCCAGATGTTCTCTTTCTTCTTGGTCACAGCATAATGGATGTAACGGCTCATGAGCTGACTGGAGCGCATCATCTCGTGTGCTGTCAGCCCGCGTCGCACAGTGAATGCTTTATTCATGCGTACCAGTCTTTTTATCCAAGGATAGATCAGCAGGTTGTCACCAATACCTATCTCTACCGTGGTAGGATAGCCATTGTTTACCAACATCAGATCCAGAAAGGCAGAGTCGAGAACGATATCCCGATGGTTGGAAATGAACGTATAACGAAGTGACTTGTCGCGTGGCAGCTGACGATCGTCAAATTTCGTACCATCCGTATGCTTGTGAATGATGTATCTGACAACAGGCTTCATAAACCGTTTCTGAAAATCAAGCGGCGTCTTCACACCGGTAAATGCCAGACGTAACAACCCATTGCGCATTCGTTGAGGCAGCCAAGGCACAAACCCTTTCAGTACCATTTGGAACTGGCGGTCGCTCAGCAGGTCCTCAAATGCCTGCTTCATCTCCGATGCCTCGTAAGGCCGTATCTCGTCGAACTCGTTCATAGTTTATAGTATAAAGTGAATAGTGTATAGTTATGATTACTACTTCTTGGCTATTTTCTCTTTCATTGTTTTTATGGAGGTCACCAGCATTTTTATGATCTCCGTATTGTCACTCAATAACGATTCATAGCCATTCTTGTCAATTTTCCCAGAATGATAAAGACGTCCTAACCAATATTCCGTTTCACCAGCTTCTTTCAGAGCAATGCACAGCTTATTAACAAAATCGGCTTCACTTTGAGCAAAACGACTTTCCGAAACATTAGCACCGATACTTGTTCCACTACGATAAATTTGTAATGACATAACCTGTTCATGCTTAGTGCTTTGCAAATAATTATACAGTTTACTGATTCTGTCAGAAAAAGCTTCTGTCTTCAACTTAAGTGGACTTTCCTTACGTTCTAACATAACTAATCTCACTGTAAGTAATCATAACTATACACTATTCACTATCAACTATTCACTGTTCAGAACTGGTTCTCAACAATATCCGTCAGCACGTCCTTCATCTCCAAACCGGCAGCACGAACCTGCTGAGGAATAAAGCTGGTAGCTGTCATGCCTGGCGTGGTGTTCACCTCAAGCATGGAGATTTTTCCTTCTGGCGAGATGATGTAGTCAATGCGGATGATGCCATTACAATGCAGAATATCATAAATGTGACTCGTGATCTGACTGACACGACTGGCTAAATCATCGGAGATGCGAGCCGGGGTTATCTCCTGTACCTGACCGTTATACTTTGCGTCATAGTCGAAGAACTCATTGCTCGTCACTACCTCGGTGATGGGCAGCAATACCGATTTCGTCTTGGTCTTATAGACACCCTGCGTTATCTCCGTTCCTTCCAGATACTGCTCAACCATCACCTCAGGACTCTCTAACATCGCCTTACGGATGGCTGGAGCCAACTGGTCTTTGTTCTTTACCTTCGACACACCGAATGACGAGCCGTCGTTGGCAGGCTTCACAAAGCAAGGCATGCCTATACGCTCTTCTACCTCATCGTCACTGACCACCTGCTCATAACCCTTACGAATCAGCAGGGAGTCTGCCACGCTGACTCCATAGGAACGTAAATACTGGTTCAGCACAAACTTGTCGAACGTCATGGCCTCCACCAGTACACCACTGGTAGAATAAGGCAGACGTATCAGGTCGAAATATCCTTGCAGCAAGCCATTCTCACCTGGGGTGCCATGAATAGTGATGTAGGCATAATCGAACAACTTTGCCTTGCCATTCTCCACGAACGAGAAGTCGTTACGATCGATACGTGTCGTCGTTCCGCCAGGCAGTTCCACCTGCCAGTCAACACCTTTCACATCTACTATATACACATTATAACGTTCTTTATCGAAGAACGAATAGAGTCCTTGGGCAGAACGCAATGACACGTCATGCTCCGAGGAGTCACCTCCACATACAATTGCTATGTTTCTCTTCAAATTTTTCATTGTTTATTATTTGTTTTCATATAGTTTCTCCATTTCTCAATCAATGCCTCCATATCGGCAGGCAACTCACTGGTAAAGTCCATTTGCTGTCCTGTCTTCGGATGCTTGAACCCCAGTGTTTTGGCATGTAACACCTGACGGTTACACAGTTTGAAACAGTTATTGATATACTGACGATAACTGGACGTGCGCTCTCCACGTAACACCTCCATGCCACCATAGCGCTCGTCGGCAAACAGCGGATGACCAATATGACGCATGTGAGCACGTATCTGATGTGTCCGTCCTGTCTCTAACACACATTCCACCAGTGTAGTATAGCCAAAGCGCTCCAATACACGGTAATGCGTAACAGCACTCTTGCCTATTTCCGACCCTGGCGGAAACACTGCCATGCGCAGACGGTCCTTGGGGTCACGACCAATGTTTCCTTCTATACGTCCACTATCCTCGGTAAAATGTCCCCATACCAATGCCACATAACTGCGATGGGTCGTCTTGTTGAAGAACTGAGCACCTAACTCAGTCTTGGCCTCTGGTGTCTTGGCCACAACGAGCAAGCCACTGGTATCCTTGTCTATGCGATGCACCAGTCCTACGCTGGGGTCGTTAGGGTCGTATGATGGCAGGTTACGCAAGTGCCATGCTATTGCATTCACCAGCGTACCATGGAAATTCCCTACTCCTGGATGTACCACCAGTCCGGCTGGTTTGTTGATAACCATCAAGTCATCATCCTCATACACCACGTCGAGTGGAATATCCTCCGCCTCTATGGTCGTGTCATAGTGAGGACGGTCCATCATGAGTGTCACGATGTCGCCCGGCCTTACCTTATAATTACTCTTTACAGGATGATCATTGACATGGACAAACCCTGCATCGGCAGCCTTTTGTATGCGGTTGCGCGACGAATGCTGCAACTTCTCGAACATATACTTATCAACACGCACGGGGACCTGACCACGGTCAACCTCAAAGCGGTAATGCTCGTATAGTTGGGTAGGCTGTTCTTCGTCGTCCTCAATAAGTTCTATGTCCTCTGTTTCGTCTATCATTATTCCACAGGATCAGTATCGTTTGTTAAGCCTTCCATCTCAGGGACAGCGGTCTCTGCGGGTATGGTCTCAGTTTCTGGTTCCGCTACCGGATCATCTACATAATAATCGTCCATGCCTGCTTCATCACTGTCGTATCCGCCAGAACCGACAATGAGAGTTAGCGGAGCATCGGTACTGATACGGTCACCCGTACCTACCCGGCGTCCACGACTGATAATGCCATAGACCCAATCTCTTTCTCCCACTATACGCTTGGGAGGAAGCAGACGGAACCCCATGGCAGCAAGCTTGGCCTCTGCCTCACGGAGACTACTGTTGTCAATGATATCAGGAATCATCACTGTTGGTGACGATGGTGAGTTCACTGTCACGTAAATCACATGACCAGGTTTCACACGTGCTGTGGCACCGGGTGTCTGCGCAAGAATACAATCGGCAGGCATCCTTTTGTTATATCCCGAGTCAGCCACAGCTATTCGCAGGTCGTATTCCTCCAACAGCATCATGGCCTTGTCGTAATCCATATTCATCACATTGGGTACCTCAACGTTCTCGCCGTGGTGAGTATAGAAGTCCAGTCCCACCTTCACGCCTATGCAGAGTAGCAAGACAACCAGCACCATAGCCAACAAGTGTGCCCACAGCTGCCAGTCTTTTATTGCCGATATCAGCTTCTTTATCATAACGCCTTTCTAAAGTGTCATTTGTATCCAACCGACAAAAGTACAAAGAAATATCGGAAACACCAAATAATTAAGTGAAAAACAAGAAAAGAAAACGGAGCCCAACCATTACGCTGTGCTCCGCTATTCTTCTTTAACTCACTAAAAAGAGTAATTACTTTCCGTGATGCTCGTCAGATACCGTCAACTTCTTACGACCCTTTGCGCGGCGAGAAGCCAGGACGCGACGACCGTTCTTTGTTGCCATACGCTCACGAAAACCATGCTTGTTAACGCGGCGACGATTGTGTGGCTGGAATGTTCTTTTCATTGCTTACTATTTATTTTTATTGTTATTATTTCACGATTCGGGCTGCAAAATTACACAATTCTTTCGAATTATGCAAGTTTTACTTCACTTTTTCATCTTTAATTTTTAATTTTTAATTTATTTGTTGTACCTTTGTGCCCGATAACGACGATTACACATTATATAATAATAATAAGAATATGATTAATTCACAAGACATCAAGAAAGGAACCGCCATCCGCATGGACGGTGCCATTTGGGTTTGCATTGACTTCCAGCACCGTAAGCCTGGTAAGGGAAACACCATCATGAACATCAAGTTAAAGAACGTCACTGACGGCCGCGTGTTGGAACGCCGCTATAACATCGGTGAGAAACTGGAGGATGTCATCATTGAGCATCGCGACTACCAGTATCTCTACGAGGATCAGGAAGGACGTATCTTCATGAACCAGGAGACTTTTGAACAGATTCCCATTGCCAACGACCTGGTTATCGGTCACGAATACATGAAGGAAGGCGATGTCGTGTCTGTAGTCAGTGATACTACTGACGGCACAGTGCTTTATGCTGAGATGCCAGTAAAGACCATTCTTCGCGTTACACACTCTGAGCCTGGTATTAAGGGTGACACAGCAACAAACACCCTGAAGCCTGCCACACTGGAGACAGGTGTAGAGGTACGTGTTCCTCTGTTCATCAACGAGGGTGACCTCATTCAGATTGACACACGCGACGGCAGCTATCTGGCACGTGCTAAAGAGTAATCTCTCACTATTAGTTAATAGTTCAGAGTGTATAGTGAATAGTTATGATTACATTGATGTCGGCAGCGACGACAGCAAACAAATCATAACTATTACTTTTTCGTTGTAAACTATAAACTGAGCATGAATTATTCTGTCATCGTTCCCGTTTACAACCGCCCCGACGAGGTGGATGAGTTACTGCAAAGCCTGACCCGGCAAACGGTAAAGGACTTTGAAGTGATTATTGTCGAGGATGGCTCGACCACGCAATGCAAGGACGTTTGCGACAAATACGCGGACATGCTTGACTTGCACTATTTCTTTAAGGACAACAGTGGACCTGGTCAGAGTCGCAACTACGGTGCAGAGCGTGCAAAGGGCGATTATCTTATCATTCTCGACTCTGACGTAGTACTGCCCGAAGGTTACATGGCTGCTGTCAAGGCCGGTGTGGAGAACTCCCAGACAGTATGTTTTGGAGGTCCTGACGCTGCCCATGAGTCGTTCACTCCCGTACAGAAGGCTATTTCCTACTCTATGACATCATTCTTTACTACAGGAGGCATACGAGGCGGAAAGAAGAAGCTGGACAAATTCTACCCCCGCTCATTTAACATGGGCATACGTCGTGATGTCTATATGAAGTTAGGTGGATTCTCGAAGATGCGCTTTGGCGAGGACATTGATTTCAGCTACCGCATTGTAGAGGCAGGCTACCAGCCACAGCTGTTTCCCAAGGCATGGGTGTGGCACAAGCGACGTACCGACTTCCGCAAGTTCTTCCGACAGGTCTTCAACAGCGGCATAGCACGCATTCATTTGGAGAAACGTCACCCAGGAACGATGAAGCTGGTACATCTGTTACCAACAGTCTTTACCATAGGTGTCATCATGCTGATACTGACAGGAGCCTTGGGACGTGTCATGATGGTTCATGGCAAGCCGGAGGATTTCCGTATGTGGTATTGGGTGGTAGTGATTGCCCTGGCACCCATACTGTTCTACTGCCTGATCATCCTCATTGATTCCACACGTCAGAGCAGAAGCTTAAAGGTTGGATTCCTCAGCATTCCTGCTGCATTCGTACAGCTGATGGGCTACGGAACTGGATTCCTTACGGCATGGTGGAAACGTTACGTGCTGAGGAAGGATGAGTTTACAGCGTTCGAAAAGGACTTTTATAAGTGATAAGTGAAAAGTAACAAGTTGACCATAGCCCATTGGGCAGAAGAAGACCGGCCACGCGAGAAACTCGCTGCACTGGGAGCAGAGGCACTGAGCAGTGCCGAGCTGTTGGCTATTCTTATTGGGTCAGGTTCTACTACAGAAAGTGCCGTTGACCTGATGAAACATGTGCTGGCAGACTGTAACAACAATCTGAACACACTGGGAAAATTGTCTGTGAGGGAACTCATGCAGTACAAAGGC
>JAFPED010000187.1 GCA_017423565.1 Prevotella sp.
CATCCTGAGCCAGGATCAAACTCTACATTGTAAAATTCTTTATCTTACATATATAAAATATGTGTCTCTGTCTGCAGAATGACCGATTTATCCTAAATAGAAAATCGACGGTTCGTTCAATTACCCAAGGCTGACTGAAATAATCCAGACAGCCTCGCTTCTTGTACTACTTGTCTGTTTATGTAAATCTTTCAAAGAACTCTTATCTTTTTTTGCCTTGGAAAGGTACGTGACCCTCAAAGCGGATGCAAAGGTACGACTATTTTCTGAAACACCAAACTTTTTCCAAACTTTTTTTCAAGAAAAAACAAAAAAGTCTTCGATTCCCGAAAAATCGAAGACTTTTGTTCATCTTTTTATAGTAGATTGCTAATCGCGACGTCCAAATATTCTCAACAAATAGAGGAAGAGGTTGATGAAATCCAGATAAAGGGACAAGGCTCCCAGCAATGCCACTTTTTGTGAATTCTCGCTGACATTACCTGCTTGCCACAGCATTTGTTTTATTTTCTGAGTATCATAAGCCGTGAGTCCAACAAAGACCAATACTCCGACATAGCTCAAAATCATGTCAAGTCCAGAACTCTTGACGAAAATATTAACCACGGTTGCAATAATAATGCCTATCAATGCCATGAATAGGATTTTTCCCATTTTTGAGAGGTCGGTCTTTGTAACATATCCAATAAATGCCATGACAGCAAATGTTCCTGCTGTTATGAAGAACACTTTGGAGATTGTTCCAATGGAATATGCAACAAAGATGACAGACAATGTTGCACCATTAATAACTGAATACAAGATAAACAACAATGTTGCCATTGCCAATGACAGTTTGTTAATGGCAGCATTAATTGCTATGACAAGGCCCACTTCAGCAATGATCAGTCCCCACAATACCCATGTATTGGCAAACACCAGTTGTTGCAGATTAGGTGTTGCTGCCACGGCATAGGCAGTAAAGCCTGTGATAACCAGAGCAAGCGTCATCCATACATATACTTTTCTCATCAGTACCGGCAAGGCAGCCGACGCTTCCAGTTCGCGTTCACGAAACGCGGTTTCCATTTCATAATCGTTATAGTTCATATCTACATATATTATATGATTTCAGATGGCAAAGTTACTCAAAATTTTCATGTCAACAAGAACAGTTTTCATAAAAAACAATAAAAAAGTTGTATTACTCCAAAATATTAAGTAAATTTGCCATTGCTTAACAAGCGAAAAATCTCTTATAAATAATCAATAACTAAAAACAAAAGATTATGACTTACAAAGTAGTTGACATTGAAGGCGTAGGCGAGGTCTATGCAGAGAAGCTGATTGCAGCAGGAATCAAGACAGATGCAGAGTTATTAGAGAAGTGTGCAAAGCCTTCAGGCCGCAAGGCATTAGAGGAGGCAACAGGTATTAGCGGCAAACTTATCCTGAAGTGGACAAACCATTGTGATTTGTATCGCATCAAAGGTGTAGGTCCTCAGTTTGCAGAGTTGTTGGAAGCTTCAGGCGTTGACACCGTTAAGGAGCTGAAGCACCGTGTAGCAGCCAACTTAGCCGCCAAGCTTCTTCAGGTTAACGAAGAAAAGCATCTTGTTCGTCGTGTACCCGTAGAGAGTGAAGTTCAGGCAATGATTGACCAGGCAAAGGAACTTCCCGCTGCAGTAGAATATTAATTAAATACTCTTTCTTTTTGGCAGTCCTGCTATACGTATCAGGACTGCCAAAATCTTTCTATTCATGAAACGCCCTATAGTCCCTACCCTATCCGAAGGTTGTTTTCTCACACTATTTATCCTGCTGTCACTTTTCTATCACTTTCTTGTCGGCATACAAGGATTCGACATGTATGATGAGGGGTGGAGCCTGACAGGTTTTCAACAAATATTTAATGCTCCCGACTCAGTAGAATACTTGTTTCTCTACTACCTGACGAATATTTTTGGTGGAGTATGGGAACAACTTTTTGGTTTCGGCGGCATTTATTCTTTCCGTATTCTAACAGGAATCATTCTAACGTTGACTGCTGTCATCGTCTGGTTAATGTTACGTCCCTATTTCAACCGATGGTGCATTTTACTGGGCACATTGGCTTCGTTTCTGTGTTGTTACTACGGAATCATGGTGTTTTATCACAACTATCTCACCGCTCTCATAACCACCGCAGCAGCTTATACTTTATTTCTTTCTATCACACGCACAGACTATCGGTGGATGATGGTAAGTGGATTTCTCATTGGCTGTAACATATTCGTACGACTGCCCAACATTACTCAGACAGCACTGATTCTGCTTCTTATACCATATTATATATATATGCGTAAGATCCACCAAACACTAAAACTTCTCTGTTGTGGTATTGGAGGGTTCATACTGGGTATCCTTTCTGTCGTTGCTTTCATGCTTATTGCAGGTCATTTCGACATTTTCGTTACAGCTATCAGCAGCGGACTGTCTGCCGCCTCCGACTCAGACAGCACACATAACTTGGCAGAGATGTCAGCCAGGTATCTTTTTGTCTATCGCATCATTTTCACACAGGGAATCTTCAGCAATGTATATTCTGCTTACCTGTTAGGTACCTGTGCATGTCTATGGGTACTCCTTTTCCGCAGGAAGAACGCCCATTTGGTCTATCTTGCCTGTATCACGCTCTGCATCATGCACCTATTGCCTGTTGGCAGTGATGCCGGTGTGCAGAACATGGGCGAAAACTGCATCTATCTCTCCGTTCCTTTCACTGTTGGCATCATCTGGCATGAACTGAGCCTTTTTCCTTTGCATCATAGAGTACGCACTACCATGCAACTATTATTTGTCTGCTTTGGCATCTTGTTTTATGTACGAGGAGGCTACAACATCATGAAACAATGTTACTTCGACGAAGGCTCCCGCATGGAAAAGACATTCTTACCCGAAGCGTCATTAGCAACGACTTACACGACAGAGCAGAACTGCCAACAGCTGAATACAATTCTTAGAGAGCTTCAGCGTTACGTAAAGCCGGACGACACGCTACTGTGCTTTCAGAACACGCCGTCACTACATTACCTGACGAAGACGCGCCCTTACTTAGGCAACCCGTGGGTTTGGAGCTTCACTCCCCATGTCATGGAACAAAAATTCATAGAAGCCGAGAACAGCGGCCGTCCCTTACCTGTCATTGTCAGGGAAAAATCAATGATACCCTATTGGACACGCTACTATTCCAACTGGAATAACGACCATGCTCTGGAGGACTATTTCCATAAGAACAAGAAAATAACGCTTATTAACCAGTTTATTCATCGCCATAACTATCGGGTAGTATGGGAGGACGAAGTATTCCAACTATTAACAACGAATCACTGATATAGGTTAAAATGAAATTCCCATCGGTGGGACACACTTTTCCCATTGGTGGGACACGCTTTTCCCATCGGTGGGAATTTCAGTTTAATCTATATCCATGTGACTTGGTACTTACTTGTTTATCCAAACGCCTTTATCTGCAAGTGACATTAATTCGCGGTCACCACGACTGTCACCATAGGCATGGAGAAGGTAAGACTGGCGATCGGGTTCTACTGCGAGTAGTCTATTGACTTTTTCCTGCCCATAGCAGTTAGGCGTAGAGAAACGACCAGTCAGCAATCCATCATTGACCTCTACCCGTGTAGCCAACACGTCCGTTACCCCATGCTGCTCGCACCATGGACGCACCCATTCCTCGATACTTGCCGATATGACATAGACTTGATGCCCTTGAGTTTGGCATTGCCGCAAGGTCTGAACAACATCATGACGTTGAAACGACTCTACACGCGATGCAAATTCCTGACCCAAATGCCGGAACAGGTCGTATGACATGCCTCTGAAGAAATGACTGAACAACCTTTCCTTCGCCTTGTCGTTAGGGTATAGTCTTAAGACATAGGCTACAAGAACAGGCGAGACACAAAACAGTCCCCACCAAAAGGCCCCCGTTCCCTTTGCGAACTTGATAAATTCGAAGAGTGTGTCTTTGGTGGTTAGTGTACCATCGAAGTCAAAAACACTAATTTGTCGTTTCTCCATAGTAATGTCAGACAGTAAAGGCATTCAAGACTTCAACAACGGAGAGCACCTCCTGGTTGGTCATTGCTTCATTACATGGCAAGCTCAACTCCTGCGCACTCAAGCGTTCTGTAACAGGGAGCGACAGGTCATTCCATTTGGCATAACACCGCTGCTTATGCGGAGGAATGGGGTAATGGATTTGCGTCTCCACCCCATTGTTTCTGAGAAACTGCTGTAACGCATCACGTTGTTCGCAGAAGACAGGGAAGATGTGCCACACACAATCACGCTCTGACTTAGGGATATGAATCAATGAGTTCTCCACATTATTTATATATAAGGAGGCAAGCTCCTTCCTTCGAGCATTGATTTGGTCCAAATGGTTGAGCTTGACGCTAAGTACAGCAGCCTGTATTTCGTCCATCCGCGAGTTACGTCCAGCGTAGTCGTGAACATACTTCTGTTGGCTACCATAGTTACCCAGTGCACTGACAACATCTGCCAATTGCGCATCATCGGTGGTAATGGCTCCAGCATCACCCAGTGCTCCAAGGTTCTTTCCTGGGTAGAAGCTATGGGCAGCAGCGTTTCCGAGAGAGCCGGTTCTTTGGGATTGAACATTCTTGCTTTGCAAGCGACCAGAGGTCGAGCGGAACATTGAACATTGAACATTGGCTGTGCAGCCGTGAGCTTGAGCGTTGTCTTCGAAGAGCAGAAGTCCATATTTGTGGCAAATATCAGCAATACGAGGAGTATAGGCGCAACGACCATAAAGATGGACAATCATGACGGCACGCGTCTTGGGTGTGACAGCCTGCTCTATCAGTGTGTCATCAATCTGTAGCGTATGGATATCGAGCTCGACAAACACTGGCTTCAGATTATTCTCCGTGATTGCCAGTATGGTTGCTATAAAGGTATTGGCAGGAACAATGACCTCATCGCCGTCATGCAGCAATCCCATTTCCTTATATCCACGCAGAAGAAGCGTCAGCGCATCAAGTCCGTTACCACAGCCTATACAATATTTAGTACCAATAAATGCAGCATAACGTTTCTCAAACTGACGGGTAGCCTCCCCCTTGAGGTACCATCCACGTTGCAGCACCTGTTCGATAGCCTGTTGTATCTCTACCTCATACCTATCGTTGATACGTTTCAGTTCTAAATATTTTATCATAAGTTCCATTCATACCAGTCGTAACAAATGCCACGACCACCAAACCCTTCTTTCTGGTAAATCAGTTGTTCATTCAGATAAGTGCCATGCTCCTCTGTTGATATTCCAAAATCAAAGAAAGCATGATGCTCCAAAGCATTGCGGATAACCGTTTGAAACAGCAGGTCGAGCGCATGAATCGTTTTTCCCCGTTCACTGGCAGCAATATATTGGGAATGCACGACACGAGGTGTCAGATACAGCACCGTGCCGCCCACAACGACATTGTTTTCTTTTGCTACTACCAGACGAATATTCTGTGGAAAGCGCTGATTCAACAGCAATATCTCATCTACCGTATGCACAGGCGAAAGCCCATATCGCTGTTTCAGGTTATGCGACAAGATCTGCCAGAACTCCTGCCAGTCGTTCGTTTCTTCTATGCTCAATCCAAGTGCTTTTGCATGTCTGGCACCCGTTTCACGTATGCGATACCACCGATTAAGATGCTGATTAGTAATGGTGGAAGAGAGGCTTCTTGCAGACAGCCGTGCACCACACACCTCGAATATAGCATACAGATCCTCTTCGGACGGTTGCTGGTGATAGATCCAAGGAGTAGGTTTATATACGACGCATTTCAGTCCCTTTTCGCGCAAAGCATCATTAATGCAACGAAACACCTGCACGACATCAGCCGCTGTCGCATGATAATCCATGACAAGTCCTCCATACGTCAACCCCTGATGAGAGTAGAAACAATCACCAGCCACATTTCCTGGCAAAAGAGCGTATAACCTACCACGGCGATAAACCATCAACGAGAAATCCTCAAAGCGGTCGGCATGATAGTCCATGTAACAACGGTCGAAGAGGAAAGTACCATTCTTCGACTCTGCCACAAACCGGTTCCATTCATCAGCTTGCTTTGGTGTATATCGCCTTATTTCGAACATCCTATGTATTTCAGGAATTCATCGTAATCATAGATATAGTCATCCTCGTCGTAGTGTTCAGAGGCCAGAACCAGACAGACGGCACCACTGGAGAAGTCGTCGAGTGTTCTCCAGGTGTCGGTATCAATGAGCAATCCCTGATAAGGATGGTTCAGCAGAACAGTCTTTCGCTCGTAACCATTATCAAGTGTGACATGGAACGAGCCACTGAGCGCCACCACAAACTGCTTCAGGCGCTTATGGGCATGTCCACCCCTACTCTCGCCACCAGGCACATCATATACCCAGTAAGCCCTTTTGATGTCGAAAGGCACCATTGATTCTGCCTCTGCAAACGTCAGATTCCCCCTTGGGTCTGTTATCTTTGGCAGGTCTATCAGTTTAATGCTCAAATTTCTCATACGGATCAGTTCCTAAAACTGTCTTTGCCAGACGTTTTGCCTTGGTGCGCAACGCATTGACATCATCGCCCACCTCGCCATAACACAGAACGACACCCATTCGACGTCCCTTATGTGCCTCAGGTTTTCCAAAGATACGTATGCGTGTCCTATCCTCTTTCAACGCCTCCTCTAAGTTATAAGGCAGCAGCGAGCGGTCAACAGGTGTGTTGGCCTCAACAGGGGACAAGATAACAGCTGACGCACCTGCATGTTCAAGATGGATACCAGCTATGGGCAGCCCCATGACAGCACGGAAATGAAGTTCGAACTCTGACAAGTTGGTAGTATGTCCCAGTGTCACCATTCCTGTATCGTGAGGTCGTGGAGACAGTTCTGAGAAGATAACCTCACCCTGCTTGGTGAGGAAGAACTCCACGCCCCAGATGCCAGCACCCGTGAGGGCCTTTGTCACCTTGTCGGCCATCATCTGCGCCTGTTTCAATGCCTCATCAGAAATCTTGTAGGGCTGCCACGACTCACGATAGTCACCTGACTTCTGTACATGTCCTATAGGTGGGCAGAACAGTGTCGGCCAACCGTGCTGCTGAGTAACGGTAAGCAAAGTGAACTCCGAGTCGAAATCGATAAACTCTTCAATAATCACCTCTTTCACGTCACCACGACTGCCTTCCATGGCATCGCTGAAGGCCTGTTCAAGCTCACCTTCATTATGCACATAGCTCTGGCCATGACCGCTGGACGACATCAAGGGTTTTACTACGCAAGGGAAGCCAATCTCCTCTGCAGCTTTTTTGAACTCGTCGAACGTTTTGGCATAAAAGTACTTTGCAGTACGAAGACCCAGTTCCTTGGCAGCCAAGTCACGTATGGCACGGCGGTTCATCGTGTAGTTGACAGCACGTGCAGACGGCACAACCTGGATGCCCTGCTCCTCAAACTTAAAAAGTCGTTCGGTTCGTATAGCCTCTATCTCAGGCACAATAATGTCAGGTTTATGCTTATTGACAACAGCCTCCAAGGCGTCTCCGTCGAGCATGGAGAACACTTCACGCTCGTCAGCCACCTGCATGGCAGGAGCGTTATCGTAACGATCGCAAGCAATCACATACTGACCAGCACGCATGGCTGCAATCACAAATTCCTTGCCCAGTTCGCCTGAGCCTAATAGCAAAATCTTCTTCATCTGTTTTTATACATATTTTCGTAATACTTCTGGTAGTCACCTGACGTGACATTATCAAGCCACTCTTGGTTATCCAAGTACCAGCGGACGGTTTTCTCGATGCCTTCCTCAAACTGGAGACTTGGCTCCCAGCCAAGTTC
>JAFPED010000188.1 GCA_017423565.1 Prevotella sp.
AACGAAATGTTCGACCTCGGGCTCCCCGAGAGCGATGAATATATGACTGTTGGAGGACTTATTTTGCACGAATACCAGAGTTTTCCAAAGCAGAACGAAATAGTCAAAATTGGTAAGTTCGAATTCAAAATTCTCAAGAATACAATGACAAAAATCGAGCTTGTTAGGCTGAAAATAGCCGAATAAGTTAAAAATTCTGACATTTCTTATGCTATTTAAGAGAAATTTTGTAATTTTGTGCGCTCAAATTGGAAAGTAAAAAAACAAAAATAAATAATTAAACAATGGCAGCATTAGGAAGTATTAGAAAAAGAGGCGTGACGCTTATCATTATCGTCGCATTAGGTCTCTTTGCATTCATCGCTGGCGACATGTTCAAAGGTTGCGAGTATTTCGAAGGACAGAAACGCCAACAGGTGGGTGAAGTATTAGGAGAAAAAGTGTCAGTACAGGATTTCCAGAAACTCGTTGACGAGTATTCTGACGTCATCAAGATGACACAAGGACGCGACAACCTGTCAGAAGAGGAAATGAACCAGCTTCGTGATCAGGTATGGAGCACGTATGTGAACAATAAACTTATCAAGGCAGAGGCCGACAAACTCGGACTTGTTGTTACCGACAAGGAGATGCAGGATATTCTCAAGGAAGGTACCAACCCCATTTTGTTGCAGTCACCATTTGTCAACCAGCAGACTGGTCGTTTCGACATCTCGCTCCTGACAAAGTTCCAGTCGGAGTACAAGAAAGCTGCTGCTGATTCTCAGTTGGCTGAGCAGTATGAGCGCATCAACAACTTCTGGCTCTTCATCGAGAAGACACTGCGCGAGCAGACACTCGCCATGAAGTATCAGGCATTGCTCTCACACTGTCTGTTCTCTAACCCCGTTTCTGCCAAGATGTTCTACGAGGGTTCTACTAACGAGTGTGAGGTTGAGCTGGCTTCTCTGGCTTACAACACTATCAACGACAACCAGGTAAACGTTACCGATGCCGATCTCAAGGCTTACTACGACGCTCACAAAGAGGAGTTCCGTCAGTACGTAGAGACACGCGACATCAAGTATGTCACATTCCAGGTTAAGCCATCACAGGCCGACCGCACTGAGCAGATGAAGATTATGCAGGAGGCTATCAAGGGTCTTCAGGAAGGCAACAATATTGCAGAAGTCGTACGTAAGGCTGGATCAACCATTCCTTATAGCGGACTGCCCGTAAGAAGCAGCGCTTTCCCACGCGACATCGCTACTCAGCTCGACTCTATGGCTGTTGGTCAGGTAACAGCAACACCATTTGAGACAACAAGCGACAACACGCTTAATGCCATCAAACTCATTGCCAAGACCCAGCTTCCCGACTCTGTTGAGTATCGTCAGATCCAGGTGTTCGACGCTTCTCCTGAGGTAGCACGTACCAAGGCCGACAGCATTTACAAGGCACTTCAGGCTGGTGCTAACTTCGACACACTGGCAGTGAAGTACGGACAGCCCGGCCAGAAGACATGGCTCACCTCTGTTATGTACGAGAACAACACTACCATAAGCGAAGACACCAAGACTCTGCTTAACACACTGCTCACCCTGGGTACCAACGAGATGAAGAACATCCAGTTCCCACAAGGAAACCTCATCGTTCAGGTTACCGACCGTCGTGCCATGACAACCAAGTACGACGCAGCAGTAGTAAAGCACAACGTTGTATTCTATAACGCTACTTACAGCGAGGCTTATAACAAGTTTGCACAGTTTGTCAGCGAGAACCAGAACAGCCTCGAGGACATTGAGAAGAACGCACCAAAGTTCGGCTATCAGGTTCAGGAGCGCAAGGACCTTGCTAACACTGAGCATGCCATTGCAGGCATTCGCAACTCTAACGAAGCACTCCGCTGGGTATTCGAAGCAAAGAAGGGTGAGGTCTCACAACTCTATGAGTGTGGCAATCAGGATCAGCTGCTCGTTTTGGCACTGACCGATATCCACCCTGTTGGCTATCGCACATTCGAGAGCGTGAAGGACATGCTGAAGAACGACGTACTGCGCGACAAGAAGTATGAAATGCTGGCAGGCAAACTCAAGGGTGTGACCAGCATTGCAGCTGCTAAGCAGAAGGGTGCAGTTGTTACCACCGTTCCACAGGTAACATTCAGCGCACCAGTCTTCGTACAGAGCACAGGTGCCAGCGAGCCAGCCATCAGCGGTGCTGTTGCTGCTACCCCACAAGGTAAGTTCTGCCCACGTGTCATCAAGGGTAACAATGGTGCCTACATGGTACAGGTAACCAAGAAGACACCACGCGAAGGTGCTAAGTTCGATGCCAAGCAGACTGAGGAGCAGCTGAAGAACATGGCCATGCAGGCTGCTGGACGCTTCATGCAGGAGCTCTATCTCAAGGCAGACATCGTGGACAACCGATATCTCTTCTTCTAACGAAGAACTAACCATAGCTTAAGCGAAGTGCCAGGCCCTTCAGGTCTGGCACTTCCTGTTTCAACAAATAATCTTTACCCAATATTATGGCAAGCAACAACCGACTTTTATCACTTGACGTTCTGCGAGGACTGACCGTTGCAGGCATGATTCTCGTTAACAATGGCAACGGGGACACCTTTGCCATGCTGCTGCATTCTGAATGGAATGGGCTAACACCATGCGACCTCGTCTTTCCATTCTTCCTCTTCATCATGGGTGTGTCCTGTTACCTGTCGCTGTCGAAAGGATTGTTTGCACCCACTCAGCAGACCATTCGCAGAATACTGAAGCGAACAGTCCTGCTCTTCCTCATCGGACTATTCATCAACTGGTTTGCCATGGCGCTATGGGACCAAACGCTCGACGTGTCCCATCTGCGGCTGTGGGCAGTCTTGCAGCGCATTGCACTCTGCTACTTCTTCGTGTCGATGTTTGCACTCTTTGTCAACCATCGCTATATCATTCCTGTCACCTTGGCATTGCTCGCGGTTTATGCCGTCATACTCCTTGCTGG
This sequence comes from Prevotella sp., assembly GCA_017423565.1. Taxonomy (GTDB): domain Bacteria; phylum Bacteroidota; class Bacteroidia; order Bacteroidales; family Bacteroidaceae; genus Prevotella. Next base: position 2,983 of record JAFPED010000188.1, read on the forward strand.
CAATGGCTATTCACAGGACCCGACAGAGAATATCCTCGCGCGCGTGGATACCTATTTATTTGGGAAAGACCATCTATATCGCTACAGTCCCATAGACCCAGAAGGACTGTTAGGTACTATTTCAGGTGTGGCTCATACGATGATAGGCTTCTATTGCGGAAAGCTCATCAAGTCGTCAGCAGGCATAGAACAAACCATGTGCCGGCTGTTTGCTGTAGGTACTGCCTGCATTCTCAGCGGCTACCTGCTAAGCTACTTGTTGCCACTGAACAAATGCATCTGGAGCCCATCCTATGCACTCGTCACCTGTGGACTGGGAGCATCGCTGCTGGCACTCATCATGTTCCTTATCGACTACCACACTTGCCCAACCTACCGCTACCGCTTCTTTCTGGTCTTTGGTATGAATGCCCTCGCTCTTTACGTCGCCAGCGAGCTGTTTGCAGTCATCTTCGGATGGAGCGGACTTTCCACAATGTATTACGATACACTTAGCAGCTTTATTCCCTATGCACGTCTTACTTCGTTGGCGTATGCACTCACGATGGTCCTGTTCATCTTTGCAATCGGTTACTTACTTTACCGCAAACGAATTTTCATAAAGCTCTAAGACAAAAACAATACAGATTAAAATTAGCGAACGACATCTATCGTCATCTTACCTGCTTGCAGGTTGTCAGACGAAGCTGTCAGCGTGAAGTTTCCTGCCGTCTTACTGCTTTGTACAATTACCTGAGCCAGTCCGTTAAACGCATGAACGGTAAACTCACGGCAGTCGGGGTCTTCAGGATGGTCCTTATCAGGAGCAGCAGGGTCGCCATTTCCTACTCCGATGATTCTGCCCTCTCCTTCAAGTCGCAGTGCCAAACGAGGACAAGCATCAGGAACTACGCGTCCCTTCTTGTCCTGTATCTCTATAGTTATTACTGCAACGTCGCGCCCATCGGCTGTAATGGCAGTACGGTCAGTCTTGACTACTACTTTGTAGGCAGGCTTCGTAGTCTCGATGGTCTGCGTCAGGATGCGCTTGCCATTCTTATAGCCAACAGCTACTACACGGCCTGGCTGATAGACAGCCCGCCATTTCAGGTGTCCGTTTTTGGGCATCTGCTGTCGTCCCAGTTTCTTACCGTTCACGGTCAGTTCCACTTCGTCGCAGTTGCTATAAGCCCACACATCAATCTCCTCGCCTTCATGTCCTTGCAGATTCCAATGTGGGAAGATGTGTAACACTGGCTCGTCGGTCCACCAAGCTTTCAGATACCATGCCTCATCCTTCCAGAAGCCACAATAGTCCAGTATTCCGAACTCTGAGTCGTGAGCCGGATAAGACAGCGGATTAGGCTCTCCCCGATAGTCGAAACCTGTCCAATAGAAGAGTCCTGCTGCCCATGGCCGTTCTGCATAGAACTTCCATCCACGTTCTATTCGGTTCATGGTGCCATCCTTGTCGGCATCTAAATTCATGGAACGCATGTGTCCGGGTTCATCTGGTGTATTGAAATAAACGCCACGTGTACCACAACCCGTCGTTTCTTCCGTGCCTACAATCTTCCATGTAGGATTCAGACGTTTCCGATTATCCACATCGTTCTGCAGAATATAGTTGAAACCTACTACGTCGAGCCCTTTTATCATCTCACTACCACCAGCATTCGCAATAGTCGAGTGTCGGGTCGGGTCAAGCAGATGGGTATATTCCTTCATTGCGGCAG
>JAFPED010000189.1 GCA_017423565.1 Prevotella sp.
GATGAGGGCAGGAGGTATTATGACCAATACTAACTACCACATTGCATTCGACCGAATGTTTGCGCGTGGTACGACGTTTGATATTGACGCTGCATTCTCAAATCCTGCCGGTTTGGTATGGGGACATGAGGGTTGGCAGATGTCGCTCAACTTCCAGAAACCCTGGCAGGACCGTGACATCGAGACAACATTCCCTCTGATACTGCAGCAGATGTATGGCGATTCGAACCATAAGTTTCATGGCAAGGCATCGGCTCCCGTTGTGCCGGCGTTGTTTGCTTCTTACAAGAAGGACCGTTGGGCAGTGTCCACCATGATAGGTATAGTCGGCAGTGGCGGTTTCGTGCAGTACGATGAAGGTGTGCCCATGTTCAGTGTCATGCTTGGCTCCATGCTGGCCAGTCATTATATTTCTCCCGACCAATATCGTTTGTCATCGCAGATGAAGGGAAAACAGTACATCTATGGTGGTCAGCTCAACTTCAGTTATCGTATTTTTGACCACGTCTCAGCCGCTGTTGGTGTGCGTGCTAACTATTATGACGGTTATTATCGGGGACATGTCATAGCCGACAACCATCCAGTGCTTGGTGACTTGGTTCGTCTGAATCTTGATGTTGACCAGCGTGCATGGGGCTTTACGCCATTGTTCAGCATTGATTATCATCAGGGTCCGCTAACCATTGCTGCTCGCTATGAGTTCCGTACACGTATATGTACGGAGAATAAGACCAATACCTTAGAAGCTACTATGGGTACTGGGCTGCAACAGGCTATTATGGCTGCCGACCCGACGACAGGTGCTGCCACGTTGCAGGCTATTGGCCAGGCGCTTGATGCAAAGACTGCTCCATATAAGGATGGTGCGGAGACGCGTTACGACATGCCTGCATTACTTACCTTTGCTGTTGGCTATGAGTTTACGCCGAAGTTACGTGCAGCCTTGGAGTACCACTTCTTTGATGACAAGAATGCCAAGATGGCCAATGACCGTCAGGAGGAGTTGACTCATGGCACTCATGAGTTTCTGGCTGGCATAGAGTATGATGTCAATGACCGTCTGACGCTCAGTTGTGGAGGTCAGCGTACCGACTATGGCATCAGTGACAAGTTCCAGACGAATACCTCGTTTGTTTGTGATAGCTATAGCCTGGGATTGGGTGCCGCTGTTAACCTGACAGAGAAGATGCGTTTGAACGTCAGCTATTTCTGCTCGCTTTATGATGATTATAAAGTTGTATATGACAATTACCTTAATACAGGCATGTCAGGAATAGATACCTATAGCCGTACGAACCATGTAATTGGAGTGGGAATAGACTATAAATTCTAAAAAACTGACAATTTACTTGCTCCTTACCATGAATTTGTTTATCTTTGCAACGTCATCTGCAGATATCGTTCATGGGAAGTAAAACAAGAAATACCCTGAAAGGAATAGTGGCAGTGCTGTTAACACCAGTACTGCTATTCTTGTTGTTAGCTGTTCTCATCTACCTCCCTCCCGTTCAGAACTGGCTGGTTGACAAGGTTGCCTCCTATGCCAGTGAGAAGACCGGCATGCAAATCAGCATTGATCATGTTAATTTGGAGTTCCCGTTAGACTTGGGTATTGATGGCTTCCGAATGATTCAGCAGCAAGACACTATAGCTGATGTGGAGCACATGACCGTAGATGTGGAGCTGTTGCCTTTGCTAAGAAAACGTGTCGTCATTGATGAGCTGGAGATTACCAATACGAAACTGAATACGTCCGACCTGATAGCCACTGCGCGTATTAAAGGACAATTGGAACGGTTGTTCCTCACCAGTCGGGGGATAGACCTGGAGCGTGAGACCATCGACCTGAATGGGGCTACGCTTGATGGGGCTATCGTGGATATTGCGCTTGTCGATACCGTTATTCCAGATACGTCAACATCGAAGGTCGCATGGAAGATTTATGCAGACAGTCTGACTATTAACCAGTCGCAGGTGGCGTTCCACATGCCAGGCGATACGCTAAGCGTAAATGCCCGTTTAGGACGAGCCTCTGCCTACGATGGAGTAGTCGATTTGGACAAAGAGCTTTATTCCGTCAATCGCTTTGTCGTAAGAGACGGCACGGTGGCCTACGATCAGAACTATGAGCCAGCTATAGATGGGTTTGACTATAATCATATCGCTTTGGAAGATGTGCAAATAGATATTGACAGCATATCCTACCAACAGCCGCGACTCTACTTGAATGTTCGTCAGATAGCCATGCGTGACAAGAGCGGGCTGGAGATAACCGAGCTTAAAGGACCTTTCAGCATGGATGCCGCAGGTATCAGTCTTCCACATGCCAAGCTGCGGACACCGGACTCTGACCTTGAGGCAGAGCTCAACTGGATTTATGGGTCTGATGAAACTAATAGTGCAGATGAGGCATTCAAGGTAAGACTGAATGCTCAGTTAGGCAAACAGGATCTCATGCGCTTCATGGGCGGCATGCCGCAAGGCTTCCAACAGCAGTGGCCAAACCATCCGCTGACCGTCCGAGGCTCGGTAAATGGCAACATGCAACAGGTCGATTTCACGGGCCTGCTTATTGACCTGCCTACGGCTTTTCATGCCTCGGCAGACGGTACGGCAGCAAACCTGAACGACATGAACCAGTTGAAAGCTGACGTCGAGTTGCATGCCAAGACCGAGAACCTCGACTTTCTCACCTCCCTTGTTGACATACCTGATATGTTGAGCATTCCACGTGGCATCACGCTTGATGGAAAGTTTAAGGCCGATGGCTCCCGTTATGATGCCGATTTCGTGGCACGTGAGGGGCAGGGAACTGTCAAGGGCAAAGGATTTGTTCAGACTGAAGGCAACATGCAGTATCAGGCCGACCTTCAGATTCGCGACCTTAATATTCACCACTTCATGCCTCGTGACTCCATCTATACTGTCACCGCCGATGTGTCAGTTGACGGGGCTGGGTTCGACTTCTTCTCTCCTGGTAGTCGTCTTGACGCAACAGCAGATATCTCCAACCTGCATTACGGGTCGTGGAACATTTCTGATGTGCAGGCAGATGCCGTGTTGAAGAATGGTCGTGCCCAAGCTAATATCATTTCACATAACGCATTGGCCGATGGCACTATCAGTGTGGATGCGTTGCTATCTACCAAGAAACTTGATGCAACCATTAATACCGACCTGAGTAAGGTTGACCTTCATGCGTTACGTCTCTATGACGATATTCTCGAAGGTGCTATGTGTGGGCATATCGATGTGACCTCCGATTTAAAGGACAGCCATCATGTGCAAGGCTATATTAGCGATATGACCATACGTGACGCCAGCCATACCTATCGGCCTACAGACATCACCATCGATGCCAAGACCAATCGTGATACTACATGGGCACAGATTCTCAGTGGAGACATTACCATGAACATGTCTGCCAGTGGTGGCTATGAGTCTTTGATTGACCAGTTGATGAAGCTAAGCGACGAGACATCATCACAGCTTAAAGAACGTATCATTGACCAGCCTAAACTGATTTCCATGCTTCCCGTTATGCATGTTGACATCAAGAGTGGAAACCAAAATCCGCTCATGGCATTCTTCCAAAAGAACAGCCTGAGTTATAAAGACCTGTTCTTTGACCTGACCACTTCTCCGGAGAAAGGCATTAACGGTAGTGGATACGTCTATTCGCTTGTTGCTGACAGTAACCGTATTGACACAATAGACTTCCGAATCATTACGCGAGATGAGGGACGGCGTATCAAGGAGAAGCATATTAGTTTCAATGCACATATTCAGAACAACAAACGTAATCCGCAGTTTGTGTTCAATGCCATGATTGATGGCGCTTTTCATCAGTCAGGTGCAGTAGCAGGGGTACGCTTCTACGACGCTAATAATAAGTTGGGCATCAGGTTGGGTGCCAATGCCGAACTGTTAGAGACAGGTATAAACCTCCGGTTGGTACCTTCACGGCCAACCATTGGATATAAAGAGTTTAACCTCAATGCCGACAACTATATCTTCTTAGGACCAAACAACCGCATCAAGGCAAAGGTCGATCTTATTGCCGACGACGGCACGGGTCTGAAAGTCTATTCCGAAGACGACGAGTCTCCTTACATGCAAGACTTGACTGTTAGTGTCAATAAGCTTAATTTGGGTGAACTGACATCTGTCTTCCCTTATTATCTGCCACAGATGGGCGGACTGCTTAATGGCGACTTCCATGTGGTACAGGATGAGGAGGGACGTTTCTCCGTGCTTAGCGATATGGCCGTTCAGAACCTGGCTTACGAGGAGAGTCAGTTGGGCAACATCAGTACCGAGCTCGTTTATCTTGAGAAAGGTGACGACGCCCATGCCGTTGAGGCTCGTATCATGAAGGACGACGAGGAGATTGGTCTCCTCAGTGGTACTTATTACAGCGAAGGGGAGGGTGGTCTGGATGCTTCGTTCACCATGAC
>JAFPED010000190.1 GCA_017423565.1 Prevotella sp.
CTCTAAAAATTCATCCTAAAAACAAAAAAATGATTATCTTTGCAAGCGAAACAGTAAAAAAGAATTAAAACTCCCAATAACAACAAATATACATTAGCAACAAAAACAATCCATAATAAAGTAAAGTGTAATGAACAAAAACTACTATTCAAAATGGATCTTCATGATCTGTTTCGTGGTCGGATTAGGCTCTTGTGGCCCCGAAATGCCCAAATTGACAAACTCATCGTTCGAAACGATGACAGTGAAGAAATCAGACATTGAACTGCCTTACAAGTTCAGTGCCAGGATGAAAGGTCAGAACGACGTAACAGTGACACCACAGGTCAGCGGACAGTTGATGAAGATCTGCGTGACTGAAGGTCAGAAAGTGAAACAGGGACAGACGCTCTTCATCATCGACTCCCGCAATGCCCAATTGGAATTAGAGGCTGCACAGGCTAATCTGCAGGCTGCTTTGGCTCAGGAGAATTCTGCCAAGTTGGAGTATGAGTCAAACAAGAACCTGTTTGAGAAGAAGATCGTGAGCACATACATGCTGAACAACTCTGAGAACTCTTACAAGCAGGCTCAGGCTGCAGTGGCTCAGGCCAGAGCTGCAGCGAACCGTGCGAAGGTGAACCTCGGTTTCTGCACCATTACAGCTAACGTATCAGGTATCATCGGCGAGATCCCCGTACGTGTCGGTGACCAGGTGTCACCCATGACACAACTCACTATCCTGAGTGGTAACACGACGATGTATGCAGAGTTCTCAGTAACAGAGGCCATTGTCGAAGCCATGGTGAAAGAAGGCGTAAAAGCAACCGAGGTAGAGAAATTTATCGCTAATCTGCCCCCTGCCACATTTGTGATGAAGAACGGTACGGAATATCCGCATAAGGGCCGTGTCATCAGTCTGACTGGTGTGGTCAATACAGAAACAGGTTCGCTGACCTGCAAGGTGTCGTTCCCCAACCCCGAGGGCCATCTGTACTCAGGCATCCAGGGAACCATCGTCATGCCTTTCGCAGAAAAGGGTGTGATAATCGTTCCTCAGTTTGCTGTAGTTCGCCTGCAAGACAAGGCTCAGGTCTATAAGGTGAAGGCCGACAGCACAGCTACCGCTATCGATGTGACGACAGAAGATACCGGCAACGGCAAGGACTTCATCGTGACCAGCGGCCTGAACGAGGGTGATCAGATTGTGACTACTGGTGCCAATAATGTAACCGAGGGACAGAAGGTGCTGTTTTCTGAAGCAGAAAAAGAAGTAGAAGTGAAAGTTGAATAATACGCTTCCGCATTATGAAGAATAATATATTTATTAATAAATATGTGATGGCGTGTGCCATCTCGATTGTGATAGCGCTGGTGGGCTACATCTCGATGAGCACACTGCCAGTAGAGCAATATCCCGACATTGCACCGCCTACGGTCAATGTCAGCACCAGCTATACTGGTGCTGACGAGAATACGGTGATGAAGTCGGTCATTCAGCCCTTAGAAGAGGCCATCAATGGTGTGAATGACATGACGTATATAACCTCAAAAGCCTCGTCGAATGGTGAGGTGGAGATCAATGTCTATTTCAAGCAGGGTGCCGACCCCGACATGGCGACGGTGAACGTACAGAACCGCGTAACGCGCGCCCAGTCCCTATTGCCTGCCGACGTGAACAAGGTCGGTGTGAAGGTGGAAAAGCGACAGAAC
>JAFPED010000191.1 GCA_017423565.1 Prevotella sp.
ATTGGTGGACAAGGTGGACTGGACATTATTGACCCAGTATTGGTCGATTCGAAGAAAAGCTCTGAGCGTCCTATCTTCAGTGGGCTGCTCATTCGTGGACGTGAAGTCCGAGTTGGTGAGGAGATACATGGTCGCGTGGTGCTTGAGGAATCATTGGAGACCAATCCTCACCTGTATTTGCGTTATAACGAGAATAACTTTACCATACAACTGGGTTCTTCTTATGCTACAGTAGGCTATAGCCATAGTTTTGCTTATCGTCTTGACGGCTTTGATGAGGAAGACCAGTGGAGTGAGACCACCAGTCAGAATCCGAATATCTCCTATATGAGTCTTGACCCTGGCAGTTATACGCTTCGTGTACGTATGTTGGGCTCTGATGGTTCTATGGGTGTTATAGAAAGTCAGTTGCATATTCGTGTCTCACCTCCATTCTATCGTTCCTGGTGGGCATATCTGATTTACCTATTGCTTCTTGGTGGCGCTATTTGGTGGTGGCGTAAAAACTTCATTCGTCGCCAAGACAAGCAGATGGAGACGGAGACTTTCCGTCGTGAGACTGAGAAGCAACAGTGGATGAATGAGATGCGTCGTCAGATGCAGATGCAGCAACAAATGGAACAACCTGTCAAGAAAGAAGATATCCATCTGGACAAGAAGGCAGGCAACATCGTTGATTTCATTCGCCAGCAGACAGAGCAGTTTGTTGTTCCTGAAGGTAAGACGGCTAATGTGAATTTTAGCACAACAAAGGAATTCGTGCTCATGTCGTTCGATACTGCCCAATTGGGCAAAGCATTCCAACTGTTAATGCACAACTCTGTACGTTTCTGCCCAACCACCTGTAATCTGCAAGTCAGTGTGTTCTCACAAAGCGTTGACCATGTCCAGGTTTTGGTAGCCGACAATGGCGTAGGTATCAGGGATGAGTATAAGCCATACGTCTTTGAACATAAGATGGTAAATGGTGAGGAACTGGGACTCGACTATGTCAAGGCTGTTGTCGAGGCTCATGATGGTATCATCAGTGTTGAAGACAATCCTGGTGGTGGAACAGTCTTTGTACTGTCCTTCCCAACAGGTGAGGAAGAAATAGCTGAAGCTGAAGTGATAGAAAATGAGTAATATACGAAACCAATTATATTGTAACCTATGAAAAATTTAAGAAGTTGGATGACAGTTGTCTTGTCAATGGTTGTAGGTGTAGTAATCGCAGCTGACTACACTGTTCAAGACAACTTTGTGACCATCCAGATGAAATCGCCGACGCCTGACGGTGCTAAGGTTGTGCGTCTGCAAGTAGTTAACGACAACATTATTCGTGTTCAGGCCACGTCGGCAACAACCTTGCCTGTCAAGCCTCAGAGTCTGATGATTGTTCCTCAGACTGCCAAGCCAAAGTTTGATGTCAGCGAGGATGACGCTACGGTGACTGTAGCAGCAAAGAATGTGAAGGCTGTTGTTGACAAGGCAACGGGAGCCGTCTGCTTCTATGATGAAGACGGAAAGTTGCTATTGAAAGAGGCTGAAAATGGAAAGAAGTTTGCTGACTTTACTGTTCCTGAGCGTGAGTATGGTCTGAAGGGTGGTCCTGCCATTACCGAGGACATGAAGCACGGACTGACATGGCAGATGAAATTCGATAGTCCTGCCGATGAGGCTTTCTACGGACTGGGACAGCATCAGTCTGAAGAGTTTAACATGAAGGGTAAGAATGAAGACCTGTTCCAGTACAACACTAAGGTCAGCATACCGTTTGTTCTCTCTAATAAGAACTATGGACTCCTGTGGGACAGCTACAGCTATTGTCGTTTTGGCAATCCAAACGACTATCTGCAGTTGAATCGTGCCTTTAAGCTTTATGACAAGAATGGTCGTGAGGGACACCTCACTGGCACTTATGTAGATAAGGATGGCAAGCGTCTGGTACGCGACGAGGACAGCCTCTATTATGAATATGGTTATCCTGCTACTTCAGAGATAGCCCGTGCTACTGACAATGGTGGTATCAAGAACCTCCCACAGGGCTTCAATCTGCAGGGTGCAAACGTTACATACGAGGGATTTTTGGAGCCTGAGTGCTGTGGACGTTGTGCCGGAAAGAAACAACTCTACCAGTTCATTCTCTACTATTCTGGTTATGTAAAGGTATATATCGACGGCAAGGAAGTTGTGGCTGAGCGCTGGCGCACAGCATGGAACCCTAATGCCTACAAGTTCACAGCCGAGTTGACCAAAGGCCGTAGGGCACAGGTACGTGTAGAGTGGCAACCTGATGGTGGTGAAGCTTATTGTGGTTTGCGTGTTGCCGAGCCACGTAGTGAGGAGGAGCGCGGTAAGCTGAGTATCTGGAGCGAGATGGCCAAGGATATGGATTATTACTTTATTGCTGGTGAGAATCTGGATGAGGTAATTTCTGGTTATCGTACACTGACAGGTAAGGCATCACTCTATCCGAAGTGGGTGCTGGGATTCTGGCAGAGCCGTGAACGCTACAAGTCAAGTGCAGAAATAGAGGAGACACTGGCAGAGTTCCGTAAGCGCCATATTCCTATCGATAATATTGTGCAGGACTGGAACTACTGGAAACTCGACTCTTGGGGCGACCATACGTTCGAGGCCTCACGTTATCCTAACCCACAGGCAATGCTCGACAGCGTACATGCGATGCATGGACGGTTCATGATTTCCGTATGGCCGAAGTTCTACGATACTGTTGGCAACTACAAAGAGCTGGATGCACAGGGATGGATGTACCACCAGGCTGTTCGTGACGACATACACGACTGGCTCGGATTCCGTGGCTCGTTCTATGATGCCTACGATGCCGGAGCCCGCAAGATGTTCTGGCGTCAGATGGATGAGAACCTCTATTCTAAGTATAACCACAACGGTGTTCCTGGTGTTGATGCCTGGTGGATGGATGCTTCCGAACCTAATGTCCGTGACTGCACGCCTATGTGGTATCGTAAGGCACTTTCTGGCCCAACTGCTTTGGGTACGTCAACCGAGTATTTCAATGCTTACTCAACGGTGAATGCCGATGCTATCTATAATGGTCAGCGTTCGGTGTGGAAGGGAAAGAAGAACGAGCCACGTGTCTTCTTACTGACACGTAGCGGCTTTGCTGGCGAGCAGCGCTTCTCTACTGCGACATGGAGTGGCGACATTGGTACACGATGGGAGGATATGCGTGCACAGATGACTGCTGGCCTTAACTATTCTATGTCTGGTATTCCTTTCTGGGGAATGGACCAGGGTGGCTTCTGTGTCGAGAATCGTTATGTGGCTGCACAGCAGTTGTTCGATAAGACTGGAGTGGAAAACGAAGATCTCAAGGAATGGCGCGAGCTGCAGACACGCTGGAACCAGTTTGGTGCTTTCATTCCTTTGTTCCGTGCCCATGGTCAGTGGCCATTACGTGAAATCTGGAACATTGCTCCTGATGAGCATCCTGCCTATAAGTCGTTTGTTTATTACGACCAGCTGCGTTATCGTCTGATGCCTTACCTCTATTCATTGGCTGGTTGGGCTCACTTCCGTGACTACACGCTGATGCGTGCACTCGTCATGGATTTCAACGGCGATGCTAACGTGCTCAACATTGGTAATCAGTGGATGTTAGGACCTGCAATAATGGCTTGTCCTGTGGGATACTATAAGGCACGCAACCGTTCTGTCTATTTCCCAGAGCAGTGCGACTGGTATAATCTCTATACTGGAGAGCATATCGAGGGTGGTCAGAACCTGATTGTCGATGCTCCTTACGAGCGTATTCCTGTCTTTGTACGCGAAGGTGCCATCATTCCTTTCGGCCCTGCCATGGAATGGAGCGACGAGAAACCTGCTGAGCTCATCAATCTTTATGTCTATGCAGGACAGGATGGCGAGTTCCAGCTCTACGAGGACGAGGGAACCAACTATAACTATGAACGTGGCAAGTATGCAACCATCGACATTGAGTATGACGACGATACAAAGACCGTCAAGTTCGGTGCACGTAAAGGCTCGTTCGATGGCATGCTCAAGAAACGCCAGTTCAACGTCGTGCTTATCACGAAAGACCAGCCACGCGAACTCAATCTGCAGAACCCCGAGGGTAAACTGGTCAATTATAATGGTAAGGCAGTCAGCATACAGCTATAGTTACTGATAGTTTGACCTATATCTAACGCATCGTTACAAGCCGTTTGACACAAGTTAAACGGCTTGTAACTGTATTTTGACATAGGTGTTTCTCATGCCCGACGTACTTTCCTGCGATTTTTTTTTGCTGATAACGAAAAAAATGTTTAACTTTGCAGGATATAACTATTAACCCAATGAGAAGAACCTACTTGACAATCGTCATCTTCGTGGCAGTGGTTTTCCTATTGTCCTTGTTCCCAGGGAAAAGTGCTGCCCAGTCTGCCGATGCTGACTATAAGCAGTCGAAAGAATATTTGGCACTGCGCGACTCTGTTTATAATAGCTTCAACAATGCTGATAGTACACGTTTCTTTGTTGCCATTGAACGGTTAGAGAATTATCTGCTTGAGCAAAATGACCTGCATGCCTACTACACCCAGCGTTGCAACGAGATTATCTTCCAGCTCAATCGCCAACGAGTGTTTGAAGCTTATAAGCTGGCAACGCAATTGTCGAAGGAACTGACTGATCGGAAGCTCGACAAAGAGATGTATATGGCTATCAATATGATGGGACATATCTATCGCTACAGTGGCAACAAAGAAAGTGCCAAACGCTGTTTCTGGGAGGTCATTCGCCGCATGGAGCAGGAGGGATACATAGAAAGTCAACCTCCCATCTACATGAACTTGGTTAACATCATCATCGACGAGAACCCAGAAGAGGCTCTCCGACTCATTGATCAGGCAGCAGCCATCGCTAAGGAGACATCGCCGGAGCGATTGTTCGACATCGAGACACGGCGTACACTGGCCTATTATCTGATGGGCGACACTCAACGATTCTTGGATGGTTACAAGGCTTATCGCAAGGGCGTGGCCGACGGGCTGTCGTCTGTTCATGGACGTACCCTTGAAGTTTATTACCTGGCTCAACAAGGTAAGATAGACGAAGCTGCACAGATGGCAATGGAGAACAACGATGACCCATATGAGACTCAGGCGGAAATCTATTCCAGGGCAGGTCGTTGGAAGGAGGCTTACGAGGCTTTGAAACTGGGGGCAGCAGAAAGCGACTCCATCAATAGTGTCATTCTATCCAGCTCGATGCAAGGCATTCAAGAGGAGTTACGCGTCTATGACATGGAGCGTCAGACGGCACGCATCTGGTTCTATGCCATTATTGCCACCGTCGTACTACTGTTCTTGCTGGTTCTTGCATTGGTTTATATCGTCTATACCCGTCGCCGTCACCTGCGCGAGATGCAGCAGGCTTACCAGCAAGTGCTGGAGTCAGAGCAGATGAAGTCCGACTTCATACAGAATGTCAGCCACGAAGTCCGTACTCCGCTGAATATCATAAGTGGTTTCGCACAAGTACTGGCAGACCCAGAATACGGGCTTAATAATAACGAACGGCATAATATTGCAGAAACCATGATGCATAACACCGACCTCATCACGACTATGATTAATGAGGTGTTAGAGATATCGCGTGGTGACGAACAGGACAAAGGAGTGGAGATGACATCTCAGTTGTGTAATCCCATGTTGCAGCGTGCCATCGACGATTTCTGCAAGAAGACAGGTAATAATGTGGAGCAGTTCCACTTGGAAACCGAGTTGCCAGAAGACTTTGTCATTCATTCCAACGACGATGTGTTTAGGCGTATTCTCAATCCTCTCTTGGACAATGCTGTCAAGAATGCGTCTAAAGAGAAAGTTATATTGAGGGCTTCCATTCTCAATACCCATATAGAAGGCAAAAGGGGGTCCAAGAAGAATAGTCCTCATCTGGTCATTGCTGTTGAAGACAATGGACCAGGCATCCCCGTCGAGGAGGCAGAACACATCTTTGAACGTTTTGTAAAACTCGATTCGTTCAAGGAAGGTCTCGGACTTGGACTGCCTTTCTGCCGAACCATGGCACGCCGAATGGGTGGTGATGTGCGTCTGGACACCACGTTTGCTGGACCTGGTGCACGCTTCGAAGTTGTTTTCCCTATAAAAAATGGGAAGTAGTCATTATGAAGAGATAACACAAATAAGTATTATGATACAAAGACTTTTGGACGACAAAACGTATGGTCGCATGAGATTTATGTTGCTTTTTGGACTCATGACCCTTTTGTCGATGAATGCATCTGCACGTACTCGTAGAAATTTTGATGCTGGGTGGCGATTCATCTTGGCAGACTCTGCTAAAATGTCAAGACCAGAGTATAACGACAGCCACTGGCGTTTACTTAACTTGCCTCACGACTGGGCTATTGAGGGCGACTTCTCTGCTGGCAATCCCAGTGGGGCAGGAGGCGGTGCCTTGCCTGGTGGAGTGGGGTGGTATCGTAAGCACTTTCGTATTCAGGAGGTACGTAAGTACTTCCTGGAGTTCGATGGTGTTTACATGAACTCAAAGGTCTATGTCAACGGCGAG
>JAFPED010000192.1 GCA_017423565.1 Prevotella sp.
GAAATCGTTGTTGGACACCGCCGCTGGTGGGATCCCGGCTATTGGACCAACAAGTGGTATATCGATCCTGTCTCTCGTGTTGAGATTCAGAAAGGTTATGGACTTACTCAGAATCCTGGATGGTAATTTCTCTTTAGACATAAGAACATAAGTACATATTATATATATAAGAGATTATGAAGATTAAAAATATATTTATATATACCTTGGTGGGACTCTGCAGTGCACCGATGGCAGTAAATGCCCAAGTGACGCTGAGCGACAAGTCGTCGCAGAAGGTAGATTTAGGCTATGGCGTTGAGCAGTCTGAATTACTCACTACAGCGGCAGCAACCACCATCACGGCTGAAGAGCTTCGCCGCACATCAGCCATCAGCTTAGCAGATGCTCTCTATGGTAAGCTCCTCGGCCTGAATGCCTACCAAAACACTGGTTTCAAGGGCGAGGAAGGCCGTGGCGCAACGTTTAACATCCATGGCGTCCAAACCACTGGCGAACGTGATATTCTGATCCTTGTTGACGGTGTTGAACGTCCTATCGACCGTCTTACCGTAGAAGAAGTGGAGAGTGTCACCGTCTTGAAAGATGCTGCTGCTGTAGCACTCTATGGACATGAAGGTATCAACGGTGTGCTGTTGGTAAAGACCAAGCACGGTTTGAAAGACGGGAAATACCATTTCAAGGTAGGTGCTTCACATAAGATACAGTTCGATCCGCAATCGGCTGATATGGTTGATGCTTTTGGCTATGCCAACGCTCTGAATAAGGCTCGCCTGAACGATGGGCTCACAGCTGCCTATAGCGAAGCTGAACTACAGAAGTTCAAGGATGGTAGTGACCCTTATGTCTATCCTAATATTAACTGGAAGGACGAAGTGTTCAAGAAAACGGCTCATGAGTCGAACGCCTATCTCTCTTTCTTCGGCGGCACAGATAAGGTGCAGTATTATACACAACTCGACTATACTGATGCACGCGGACTCTATAAGAACCCTGATCAGGGTGACTGGAATTCTCAGCTGAAATACTCAAAGGCCAATATCCGCGCCAATGTCGACTTCGAGGTAAGCAAGACCACAAGAGTCAGCGCCAATATATTGGGTATTCTTATGGAGACCAATGGCGTGCCTAACGTAAACTCCAACGATGCTTGGTGGCATCTGTATAAGGTGCCTGCCCTGGCATTCCCCATCAAAACGGAAAGTGGTGTATGGGGCGGTAGCCAGACCTATGGAGATTTCAACCTTCTAGCCAAGTCGCAGGGTACGGGTTTCATGAAGACGCATCAACGTCAGATCTGGGCCAACATGACACTGGAGCAGGATCTGGACGTCATCACAAAGGGCTTGAAGTTCTACGTAGGTGCTTCTTATGATAACTCTTCCAACACCATTGAAAACCGTACAAAGGGTTATCAATATGGTTGGCATGACATTTCTTCTGGTGGAGAGGTCGTGATGGGTACGGTTGAGGATAAACTGGCATTCAACCAATGGGTTGACTC
>JAFPED010000193.1 GCA_017423565.1 Prevotella sp.
CGAGCAGACTGGTTATATCCGTATCAAGAACTTTGGTGAGAACACTTATGCCGAACTGCTCATTGCACTGGCTAAACTCTCTGAGGAACACTTTAGCAACCTGGTTATTGACCTGCGTGGTAATACCGGTGGCTACCTGGCTTCTGCAGTGAAGATAGCCAACGAGTTCCTTCCCAAGAACAGCCTCATCGTCTATACCGAGGGGCGCAAGTCACCACGACAGGAATACCATAGTGACGGACGTGGCTCGTATCAGCAGATACCACTGGTTATTCTCATTGATGAAGGTTCTGCATCAGCATCCGAAATCCTGGCAGGAGCCATACAAGATAATGACCGTGGCACAGTCATCGGACGACGTTCCTTCGGAAAAGGACTCGTTCAACAGCCATTAACCTTTGCCGACGGTTCCATGATACGTCTTACCGTTGCGCGTTACTATAGCCCATCAGGTCGCTGCATACAGAAACCCTACACATCAGGAGATAACAAGGACTACGAGTCTGACCTCATGACGCGTTACCAGCATGGTGAGTTCTTCTCGCAGGACAGCATCAAGCATAACGGACCTGCCTATCATACCTTACGCGAAAACCGTACTGTCTATGGTGGTGGAGGCATCACTCCCGACATTTTTGTGCCAGAGGATACCATCGGCATTACATCTTATTACAAGGAAGCAGCCATGACAGGACTAATCCTGCAGTTCGCTTATAACTACACCGACAACAACCGTAGCAAGCTCAATGCCTATAGCGACATGCCTGCACTGGCAGCTTATCTGCAGAAGCAGAATACTGTTGAGCTCTTCGCTTCCTATGCCGAAAAGAACGGACTCAAGCGCCGCAACCTCATGATTCAGAAGTCGCACAAACTCTTGGAGCGTTACATCAATTCACGCATCATCTACAACATGATGAGTGAACAGGCATGGACCGAGTACATCAATGCCGATGATCCGACCATTGCCACCACCCTAAAACTTTTCCAAGACGGCAAGGCCTTCCCAAAGAACGAGGAGAAGAGGAAGTAATACCAAACAGCATTCAAACTGCCTCGTGCGCGTACATTATTATTAATTAAAGCGTATGTCGGCAATCACCTGACTTTGTACGTGTGCATTGAGCATACGTACAAGTTCTTGTCGGCGCATGGAGAGTTCCGCACGCAAGGCTGGAATGGTTAGGTGAACGTAAAGTGTCTGGTTGCGAATATAAAGCTGCTGGGTGTAACGTGCTACTGCCGGTCCTGCCACGTCAGGCCATGCGGCAATAAGCCGTCGCTGTAACAAAGGTGTCTCCAAACCTTGTGCTCTGAGGTTACGCAGTACGAGGTCTTGTATTTTCTTTACGTCACGTTTGAACATATCACTTTATTTCTCCGTTTTCTACATGGAACAGTCGGTAGTCGAAGGAACCTTTCTGCAGGATGCGGTCAAGGTTCTCACGATTAGTGTCAGTAATAAAAATCTGTCCGAAACTGTCATCTGAGACCAGACGAATAATCTGTTCCACACGATCAGCATCAAGTTTGTCAAAGATATCGTCGAGTAGCA
>JAFPED010000019.1 GCA_017423565.1 Prevotella sp.
AATGGCCTTCGTAGGACATACTGCCACACACTTCTTACACAAGCGACACTTGTTGAAGTCGATGTACGACACGTTATTCTCAATGGTGATGGCACCAAACGGACACTCCTTCTCACACTTGCCGCAACCAATACATGCAGCCTTGCAGGCCTTCATGGCAGCAGGACCCTTGTCCTTGTTGACGCAGCAAACATAGACACGACGGTTCTTTGGTCCTTTCTTACGCAGCTCGATGATGTGACGAGGACAAGCCTTGACACATGCACCACACGACGTGCACTTCTCGTCATCAACCTCAGGAAGACCAGTCTCTGGGTTCATGTGAATGGCATCAAACTGGCAGGCTGCCACACAGTCGCCACAACCCAGACAGCCAAAGCCACAGCCTGTCTCACCTGCTCCGCAGGCATTGACTGCTGCACAAGTCTTCAGACCGTCATAGACAGCAATGTGCTGACGCAACTCACAAGTGCCGTTGCATCGTACAACGGCTACCATGGGTTCCGTGTTGGCAATGGCCATGCCCAACAGGTCAGCCACCTTTCCCATTACTTCACTACCGCCTACAGGACATTTCAAGCCGTCGAGACTGCCTGCATCTGCACCCTTAACCAGTGCATCGGCCAAGCCGCCACAACCTGCAAATCCACATCCTCCACAGTTGGCACCAGGCAACACCTCCGTTACCTGAGCAATACGTGGATCTTCATAGACAGCAAATTTCTTAGAGCAGACGAACAGCACCAAGGCAGCTATCAGACCGATGCTGCCCAACACTGCTACTGCAATTAAAATGAAATCCATAAATCGTTTTTTGTTATTTGTTTTAGTATTTTTATTGTTCTATCCAAAATGCCAGACGCTGTTGCAGACGATGTCGTGTCAACCAAAGCACGCCATAATATGGTAAGAGTGCGCCTATACCACAAAGGGCTGCTATATCCTCCCTGCCTGTCAGTGACAAAACAGTAAAAAGAACTGCCAAGAGAATGACTAACGGCAAGCCAAAAGCCAACAGCAGCGCACGTGTAGCCATCTGACGAGAGGCAGCAACAATTACGGCATCACCGACATGCCACCGTGAAGCATCAGCATTAAACACATCAACCAGCTTCTCCTTCGACTCAGCGGCATTGCAATGACTGGCTACCTTACAAGCAGCACAGGCCGACGTTTGTACGATGCGTACACGCACAGTACTCCCCTCGATGCTCTCAACAATACCATCATGTGTGATTTTATCGCTCATTGATTTGTTATTAGTGATTGCAAAGGTACATAATAATACGTAGAATGAAGAATGAAGAATAAAGATTTTTCTGAAAAAAACTCGTAATCGTTTGCAATTATCACATTCTTTTCTTACTTTTGCAGGGCAAAACAAGTTACTGCACACATGGAGACATCTGAACAAACTATTCAACAAATAGAAAGAGCTATCAGAAAGGTAGCTGAGAAATTCCCTGAACAACAGGAAGCAACCATCATGACCGACCTGCACTTGCGCGTCACGCAAGAGTCAGGAGAACTGGTCACCTTCGACGATGACGACAACGAGATTAACCGTGCCGTCATCGACCAGTGGATTGACAATAAAGATGAGGACTTCTATGAGTCGGTAACCACCATTCTACGTAACATCCTGCATACCGACCTGCACGACATGGTAGAGAAGATGTCTATCCTGAGACCGTTCTCCTTCGTACTTGAGAACGACGACCACGAACATATTGCCGAACTGTATTGTGCTGATGGCGACACCGTCATTCTCAGTGGCGACCTCATGCCAGGACTGGATAAGGAACTGGACGATTTCCTGAACAATCTGATTAAGGAATAGCATGAGAATAGACATTATCACTGTTCTGCCTGAGATGCTGGAAGGGTTCGTTCACGAATCCATCTTAGCACGTGCTGAGAAAAAAGGACTGGCTGAAATACGTCTGCACAACCTGCGCGACTATACGCTGGACAAATGGCGTCGCGTGGATGACTATCCCTATGGAGGGTCTGCAGGCATGGTGATGCAGTGTGAACCCATTGACCGTTGCATCACTGCGCTAAAGGCAGAACGCGAATACGATGAGGTCATCTTCACTTCACCTGATGGCGAACGCTTCGACCAGCACATGGCCAATGAGTTGTCGATGAAGGGCAATCTCATTATTCTGGCCGGCCACTACAAGGGTATAGACCAACGCATACGCGACCACTTGATTACTCGTGAAATCAGTATTGGCGACTTTGTGCTTACTGGTGGAGAGCTGGTGGCTGCCATGATTGCCGATGCTATTGTACGCGTGGTTCCTGGTGTCATTGGTGACGAACAGAGTGCACTGAGCGACTGTTTCCAAGACGACCTTCTTGCAGCACCTATCTATACACGTCCGGCAGACTACAAAGGATGGAAGGTGCCAGAGATTCTGCTCAGTGGCAACGAGGCAAAAATACGTGAGTGGGAACTGGAACAGGCCATGGAGCGCACCCGTCAGTTACGTCCAGACTTGTTGAAAGAAGGGTAACGTCACCAGTTGAAGACGTTACGTAATAACCACCAAAGAAGTACCGATGCGATAAGAAGAACTGACAGCACCCAAGTGGTGCGGTCAACCCATTTCTTATTCATAAACTTCATCCAGCCATTCCATGCCAGTAATATGAGTAATGTAGGAAAGACGGTCAACAGGTAAGCATTGAAACGCAATGCGCCTATGACGTCACCATGAAGCAGGCTGTGAAGCATTCGTTGTGCTCCACAGCCTGGACATTTATACCCGGTCATCACATAGAAGCTGCAACGGGGAAACCATCCTGACGTTGACGGGTCGAACACGAAATAAACGACCACCGACACGACCAGTAACAATATTACCCCGACTGCAAGCACCCGATTGGACACAAAAGGGTATTTCAACATATTATTGCAGTGCGTTCATTATTTCGTTAGCGTAACCTGTCAACTGCAGAATCGCACTTATGATTAATCCAAGAATAGATGCAACAACGACAATGATAGCACCAATCTTAACATTCTTTCCTGCCTTCTCACTGGCTTCCTTTGCTGCGAAATAGTCGGTTGCCGACAATTCTTTCACTTTGTTGGCACTCTGAATACCCAGGATACCAAAAGGAAGTGCAGCCAAGTTCAAACAACCACAGAAGCAGCAGCATACCACAGAAACCACTGTCAAGATAATTGATTCTGTCTTCCAATCTTTCAATGGTGGTTGCATCTCGTTATTCATGCTGTTCTGGTTGAAAGAGTCAGCACCTTGTTTCTCCTCATACGTAAAGTTCTGAGGCTGTGGCTCTTGCTGGTACTGAGGTTGAGGTTCTGGCTGAGGTTTCGGTTTTGGGGCAAACAACTCACCCA
>JAFPED010000020.1 GCA_017423565.1 Prevotella sp.
ACAGTGGCAGCACCATATAAGTGTGCCGTACCCGTGGTTGCCTCATAAGTCATAGAGTCCTGGGCAGTGTATTCTACTGGTGCATCGATACCATTCTTCCGCTGTCTGTTCATGCTGTCCATGCGCAAAGAGTCGTCAATGGCCTTGTTGCGCTTATAGATAAGCAGTTGGAGGGAGTCCATCTTCGTGGTATCAACTTCGAGGGATGCAATGGAATCAACAGGAGGTATAAGCGATATAGTATCTACCTTCGTTACAGAGACTGTAGAATCTACAGGTATGACAGAGTCTGTGGGGGTGGGAAGTGGCACAACATGGTCAGCCTCTCCTTGTTGCATGTTGGCAAAGCGCAGGGAGGGCAGTTCCGCCATCACAAATATGAAGACGAAAAGCAGTACGAATATGAGGGTTTTTCTTCTCACGGCTGCAAAGGTACGAATAAGTGGGAACAATACAAAATAAATAACATTTTTTATTTTTATTGTCGAACACGGTTACTATTATATAATCTCGAGGCTGCTATGATAATCTTTTTTCTTAATCGCGTATTGTTTCCCCTGTTAAATGTATAGAAATCGCAGGATTTTTTAATAATCCTACAGTTATTACAGTTACTGTTACCAGGACATGTATGAAAACAGGTGCACCCATTCATACAAACAGGTGCACCCATTCATGCAAACAGGTGCACCCATTTGGGGAAACCGGTGCTCATGAGCGGTCAGACCGTTCAAAGCGGTCAGCCCATGACAACAAACGTTTCACACCGTCGCCTCCAAACTTCTCCAACGAACGAGCTGCCTGTTCCAAAGTTTTCTCCTCATCGGGGTGTGACTTGGAATAGAACTTGTCGGCATAGCAGACAATCTGCTCTTCCAACGTCTCAGGCTCATAACCAGGAAGGCCAGTTCCAGTATGGCGCTCTGCTACCCGGGCATGCCGTTCATAACCTTCCTTTCGCAACAGTTCGGCTCCTATGGGTCCATGTTTGATATAAGGTTCTGTTCCAAAACAATAAATGCCCGGTGCGTCACAACGGAAAATACCTATATCGTGTAACATGGCAGCCTCCTCCAGGAACTGACGGTCAATAGGCAACTCGGGATGACGATCGGCGATGCTTAGGCAACGGTCTGCCACCTGCCGGCTATGTTGTAAAAGAACCCTGCGGAGTTCATTGTCCGCAGGGTAATACTTGTCAATTATTTTCTGATAATCCATTATGCTGTACGTTCTATCCACGCTAAGTTGTCGCCACGGCGCACCTTCGCACCCTGCTTGGCACTAACCTCAACCAACTTGCCGCCAATGGCTGCAGGAATGGGAACAATCTCGTTCCAAGGAGCTTGGATGTAACAGAAGATATCACCTTCCTTATACTGCTGTCCGATAAACGGTTCCAGACAAGGCTCGCAAGCACCTTCGCCAGAGAACTCATAGTATATCTGTCCAGCTACAGGAGCCGTCAGTGCATCTGCCTTGGCATGTTTGAAGGCTGCCAGTTCCTCGGGTTTCATCTTTGTGCCCAACTTAGCGTCCTTTGCCTTCTGCAGATCAGCCAGCATGGTCTTCTTTGCCTGACCGCTCTTGAAGGTACGATACTGTTCTGGATGCATAGCCAATTCGAAGAGCTCCTCATCGTCAGGACCATACTCCCATCCGTTCTCATCCATCTCTTTACGGAAGTCGTCAAGTGCATTAGGAATAAGAGTATGAGGATCATCATCGGTAAACTGACGTCCCTGCTTTTCTGCCAAGGCAACGAGTTCTGGGTCGATAGTGCCAGGAATCTTACCGCTCTTGCCAAGAATCATTCCCCACATCGAGTCGTCCATCATAGCGAAACGTCCCTTGCCTTGCTCTATGGTGAGCAGGTTCATCAGTGCAATGTTCTTCACATACTGAGAGAACGGTGTCACCAATGGAGGATAACCTACGCGTGGCCATACGTACTCTACTTCCTGGAACAGTGCTACGAGCATGTCGTCAATAGACAACTCTTCAGCACCACGCTTGGCACGACTCTTATTGATGATGGAATGGATGCCTCCCAGGTCAGCCATCATCGAACCCATCATGCCGCCAGGCAGTCCACAGCCAAGCAACAGACTCGACATGTGCTTGTTGGCAGGATTGATGAAATAGCCCAGCCAGTCATCAATAAATTCCTGCGTGAGCGTGCGCGCCTGCATGTACGCGTTCATATTAATATCTGCCACCTCGAAGCCCTCATTCTTCAACATTGACTGTACAGAGATAATATCCGGGTGCACCTTTCCCCAAGACAGCGGCTCAATGGCCGTGTCGATGATATCGGCACCGTTGTTACATACCTCCAAGATGCTGGCCATGGAGAGTCCGGGACCTGAATGTCCGTGATACTGAATGATGATGTCGGGATGTTTCTCCTTGATACTCTTGGTCAAAGCACCCAACATTGCGGGCTGTCCGATACCAGCCATATCTTTCAGACAGATTTCTTCCGCACCTGCTGCTATTACCTCGTCGGCAATGGCAGAATAATACTCGACAGTATGCACCGGTGAAGTGGTGATACAGAGTGTGGCCTGCGGTATCATGCCAGCTTCCTTGGCCCACTTGATGCTTGGGATGATGTTACGTGTATCGTTCAATCCGCAGAATATACGTGGGATATCCACGCCTTGGGCTTTCTTTACCTTGTACATCAACTGGCGAACGTCATCGGGTACAGGGTACATACGAAGGGCGTTCAAACCGCGGTCGAGCATGTGGGTCTGTATGCCTACCTCATTGAACGGCTTACAGAAGGCACGAACAGCAAGGTTTGGATTCTCTCCGGCCATAAGGTTGACCTGTTCAAAGGCACCACCATTAGTCTCTACACGAGCAAAGCATCCCATATCGATAATTGCCGGAGCGACACGTTCCAGCTGGTCCTTACGTGGCTGGAACTTGCCTGACGACTGCCACATGTCACGATAAACAAGGCTGAACTTAATCTTCTTTTTCATACTATTATATTTAATGTGTTACTGAATGAATGTTGTAAAAGTCATTATTAGCGCCCCTGGTAGTTTTGCAGACGCGTCTCAGCCATTCGCTCGTACTTCGTGCCTGGCTGACCGTAGTTAGCATAGGGATAGATACTAATGCCGCCACGCGGAACAAACAGTCCGAGCACCTCTATATACTTAGGATGCATCAGCTTGATAAGGTCTTTCATGATGACATTCACACTGTCCTCATGGAAGTCGCCATGGTTACGGAACGAGAAGAGATAGAGTTTCAGGCTCTTCGACTCTACCATGCGCTCGCCAGGGATATACATGATTTTTATTTCTGCGAAGTCAGGCTGACCGGTTATAGGACACAACGTTGTGAACTCCGGGCAGTTGAATTGTACCCAGTAGTCGTTCTCCTTGTTCATGTTCCCGAAGGTCTCCAACACCTCTGGTGCATAATGATCCAGATATTCGGTGTTCTTGCCTAACTGTTTCAGGTTTTCTTTCTTTCTGTCCATAATAAAAGTTCAAAGTCGTACATCAAATTAAATCTAACGCCTGACGAATGTCGGCAAGAATATCGTCCACATCCTCAATACCAACAGAGAGACGTATCAAGTCGGGAGCCACGCCTGCCTCACGCAACTGCTCGTCAGAAAGCTGGCGATGGGTATGGCTGGCAGGATGGAGCACACAGGTACGTGCATCGGCTACATGGGTAACAATAGCTATCAAGCGGAGTGAGTCCATGAACTTCACTGCTGTCTCACGAGTACCCTTCAGGCCGAAAGCAATGACACCACAGGATCCATTGGGCAGGTATTTCTGTGCCAATTCGTAACACTCGTCGCCCGGCAGGCCACTATAGTGTACCCATGCCACACGGTCGTCCTGCTGTAAGAACTCTGCCACGCGCTGCGCATTCTCACAATGACGCGGCACACGAAGATGAAGAGTCTCCAGTCCGAGATTAAGCAAGAACGAGTTTTGGGGTGCAGGAATAGATCCTAAATCACGCATCAGCTGTGCCACGAGCTTGGTTGTATAGCCCAACTTACCAAAGGCCTTGGTATATGTCAGTCCGTGGTACGAATCGTCGGGGGTCGTCAAGCCAGGGAACTTGTCTGCATGGGCATCCCAATCGAAGTTACCACTATCCACCACACATCCGCCTACCTGTGTGGCATGTCCGTCCATATACTTCGTTGTGGAGTGTGTCACGATGTCAGCCCCCCATTCGAAGGGACGACAGTTGATGGGTGTGGGGAACGTGTTATCAACAATGAGTGGCACCCCATGACGATGAGCTATTCGTGCGAACTTCTCGATATCGAGCACCTTACAGCCCGGGTTAGAAATAGTCTCACCGAACAGTGCTTTCGTATTAGGACGGAAAGCGGCTGAGATTTCTTCCTCACTGGCTTCCTGACTGACAAACGTACACTCGATGCCCAGTTTTTTCAGCGTCACGCCAAACAGATTATAGGTACCGCCATATATCTCGTTTGAAGTAACGAAATGATCGCCTGCTTCACAAATATTGAATAACGCATAAAAGTTTGCTGCCTGACCACTTGACGTGAGCACGGCCCCTACTCCACCCTCCAGGGCAGCTATCTTACTGGCCACAGCATCGTTCGTCGGGTTCTGCAGACGCGTATAGAAATAGCCTTCTTTCTTCAGGTCAAAGAGGTCAGCCATTTCTTCTGTATTGTCATACTTGAATGTAGTGCTTTGCACGATAGGCAAAACACGCGGGTCACCATTTTTCGGTTTCCACCCTGCCTGCACGCAGAGTGTTGCTCTCTTTAATTTCTTTTCCATATCGACCACAAAGGTACGAATAAAAAAGGATTTAATATGAAAAAATTAAAACTTTTTTGTATCTTTGCCCCGTCTAATGCATTAACGGATATGAAAAAGCTATTTTCAATTTGCCTCATGGTAACTCTGCTGACCATAGCAAAGGCACAACAAGTGACGCTGAACATCGAAGGTAGCGTACCTACCGAAATACAAACCCTAACGCTGACCGACATGGTCAGCCAGCAAGCTGTGGATACCATCATCGTCATCAATGGGCACTTCCAATGTCAGCGCAGCACGGAGAAAAACCAGTTCTTCAGCATAGGCACCCGTGGACTGACGTTCCTCCTCATCAGTGACGGCACACCCATAAACATCAACTTCAACAAAGGAGTACTCAAAGGATCGTCACTGAACGAACGGCTGCATCGTTACGACCTGCACGTAAGTGCGCTCGACATGGCCATGCAATATGCCTACATGGCTCAGGACAGACAGAAGCTTGACTCTCTGCGCACCGCATGGCAGAAGACCATGAAACAGGCTGTCGTGGAGAATGCCGACAACATCATACCTGCCTATTACATCAACGAAGCAGCTTACTTCTGCGACTACGACGAAATGAAACAACTGCTATCGCCCGACAAACCTTATTACAATCATCCGCTGGCACGTCAGGCACGTACCATGCTACAGGATTATGAGCTGAAAATGCCAGGTAAGCCATTTGTTGACATGGAAATGAGCGACAGTTTCGGACGCATGCGCAGACTGAGTGAGTGGTGCGGTAAAGGTCATTACGTGCTACTGCACTTCTGGAACTCCAACTTTGCTCCCTGCCGAAAAGACATGGAGCACATTGCTTATTGCTATGAGATGTTCCATGACAAAGGATTAGAGGTCATCGGTGTGTCGTTCGACACGAACAAACAGCAATGGCTACGTAGCATCAACGAGCTGAAGATGGTGTGGCCACAACTAAGCGACCTGAAGGGTGAGATGAGCATTGCTACCGAGGCATGGGGCATTCACAGTTTCCCCGCCAATGTGCTCATAGGGCCCGACGGCATTATCGTTGCTTCTAACCTCTACAACGATGCCTTAGAAGACAAGGTGGAGGAGCTGTTGAAGTGACTACACATTACTGAGCAGCCAGCCCAGGTATGCCAAGTAGCCTACGACGAGCAGGGCTCCCTCCCAACGCTCTACAGAATAACGTGTGAAAGAGAATAACCATACCATTGCTATGGAACCCATCATCACACCCATATCGAGCATGGTGATGCCCTCTAACTGTAACGGACTGATAACCGATGTAACACCCAGGATAAGGAGGATATTGAAGACATTGGAACCAATGACATTTCCTATAGCAATAGCCGATTGTCCCTTTCGGGCTGCTACTACACTGGTAGCCAACTCGGGCAGCGACGTACCACCAGCCACGATGGTCAGACCAATGACACTCTCGCTCACGCCTAACTGGGCAGCAACGTTTGATGCCGAATCAACAAAGAAATCACTACCAAAAACCAAGCCAGCCAAACCTAACACAATGTAAAGTATTGATAGCCATGGGTTCTGTCGCTTCGACTCGACAGGCTGTTCTGCCTTATTTCCCTTTGCCTGCCACAACGTATAAGCCATAAAGACGGCAAAACCAACTATCAAGACCGTACCGTCGATGCGTCCCAGTGCACTGTCAATAGTCAGCAGAATAAGCAGCAAGGAAGCTGCAACAGAGAATGGTATGTCTTTCTTGACAGTGGAGTGGCTAATGGTCATAGGAGCAACCATGGCTGCACAACCCACGATGAGCATGGCATTCATAATGTTCGAGCCAACCACGTTGCCTACAGCCATGTCGGGTGTGCCATTCAGGGCAGACATCAGACTGACGAAGAGCTCCGGGGCCGACGTGCCACAGGCTACAATGGTCAGTCCAATCACTATCTCGGGCACACCAAAGCGACGTGCCAATGCACTGGCTCCTTCTGTCAGACGGTCGGCACCTACGAGTACCAGGGTTATACCTATTATAATAAGTAATATGTCGAGTAGCATGGGGGGGAGTTGTTATAGTTGTTATAGTTGTTATAGTTTATTATAGTTCCCAGTCGAAGTCGTCGAAATCATCGGAGGCTGGACCTATGAACTCGTCCAGCGCACGACGTTCTTTCTTGGTGGGCCGGCCGGTGCCACGGGCTCGGTTGACAAAACCACTGATACGGTTCATCTCCAACAGCTCGTACTGGTCGGCAGTTGTTACATTCTCATAGATTTCAGGCAGAAGCTTCGCACCTACACGCTGTTCAATGGGTTTCAATATCTTAAAGGAATAAGTGACAGGGGGCTTGCGCACGCTGACTGTCTCGCCTTCCTTTACCATACGCGACGGTTTTACGTTCACGCCATTTATGGTGACGCGACCGTTCTTAATAGCATCAGCAGCAATGGAGCGTGTCTTAAAGATACGTGCTGCCCAAAGCCATTTATCTATGCGAGCTTCACTGTTCATTGTCTTTTGGGCTTATAGGGCTTTTCTTCCCTAACTTGTTATACTGATTCATCGTCACATCGATGCCAGCTAAAACGAAACTCTTGATGATATCGACGGACAAGTCCAATGTGGGTTGGAGAAGCTGCAGTTCCTCGGAAGTAAATCGTCCAAGCACATAATCTATCTGCATGCCCTGTGGGTAGTCGTTGCCAATGCCCATGCGCAGACGCGCATACTGCTGGCCTATGAGTTGCTGAATATGTCCCAAGCCGTTATGCCCTCCGTTGGAGCCGCTGCCTTTCAGCCGGAACTGTCCTAACGGCAGTGCCACATCGTCACTCACCACCAGCAGCCGGCTCTGGTCAATATTCTCCTTGTTCAGCCAGTAGCGCACGGCATTGCCACTAAGATTCATAAACGTGGAGGGTTTCAGCAGAAACACCTTACGCCCCTTTAACGTTGTTTCCCCCACAAAACCGTAGCGTTTGTCGGCAAAAACAATATTGGACGCCTTAGCAAAAGCGTCCAATACCATGAATCCAGTATTGTGGCGAGTCATGTCGTACTCTGTTCCGACATTTCCCAGACCGACAATTAAATACTTGTCCATTCTGTTACACTATTACTCAGCACCTTCCTCTGCAGATGCAGCAGAACGAGAAGCACGTGTAGCCTTAACAGAGCATACAACAACCTCAGGCGATGTAGCGATGTCCAGACCTTCGAAGCTCAGCTCGCCCACCTTGATGCTCTTGCCGAGCTGCAGGTTGGTAACGTCGATGTCGAGTGTCTCAGGAATGTTCTTGTAAGGAGCTGTAACGTTGATCTTACGGATTGACAGGTTGATACGACCACCATCGCGAACACCCTGAGCCAGACCGTTCAGCTTAACGGGAATGCCTACAGTGATGGGCTTCGACTCAGTGACCTCGTAGAAGTCAGCGTGCAGCAGTGCATCCGTTGTGGGGTGGAACTGCAGCTCCTTCACAATAGCAACGTGCAGCGCACCGTCAATCGTAATGTTCATCACATATACATGAGGTGTGTAGATAGCCTTACGCAGCTCGGCCATGGGAATAGAAAAAGCCAGGGCTTCGGGCAGACCATTCTCACCTTTTTTCTCACCATACAAATTACAAGGTACCAGACCCTCTTTACGAAGCAGCTTGCTGGCCTTCTTGCCAGTGTCGGTGCGCTTCTGACCGTTCAATGCAATTTCTCTCATTTTGTGTTACTCTAAATTAAGTTGTTAATACTGTTTTGCTTAATTCACCATCACACGGTGCCTAAAAAGCGGGTGCAAAGGTACTTAAAAAAGTTGAGGGTTGAGGGTTGAGGGTTGATAGTTTTATGCCGTTTAAGATTATTTAACCATATTTCCTTGCAATACAACCCTCAACTCTCAACAAAAAGTCGTACTTTTGCAAATGATAAGAGTATCAAAAGAGCTATTTAATTATGATTAATCGCGAAATTATTAGAAACAAGATAGTTCAGTTAACCTATGCGTACTATCAAAACGGAAGCAAGAACATTGACTCGGCTGAGAAGGAACTTTTTTTCAGTCTTTCAAAGGCTTATGACCTTTACAACTACCTGCTCGCACTCATCGTAGCCGTTACAAAGGAGGCCAACAAGCACTTGGAAGTGGCTCAGGCAAAGGCACGAAGAGAAGGTACAGCCATGCCGTCAACCAAGTTTGCCTTTAACCGCTTTGCACTGCAGTTAGAGGAGAACGACATGCTCAACGACTTTCTGGAAGTCCAGAAGAAAAGCTGGAACGACTACCCGGAATTCGTCCATAACCTCTATAACCAAATCACATCAAGCACCATCTATCAGGAATACATGGACAGTCAGGAGGACTCCTACGCTACTGACCGTGAGCTTTGGCGGAAAATCTATCGTACTTTCATTCAGGATAACGACGACCTGGACAGCATACTCGAAGAGCAGAGCCTCTACTGGAACGACGACAAGGAGATTGTTGACACCTTTGTGCTGAAGACCATCAAGCGTTTCGACGAGACCAACATGTCGCAACAGCAGCTGCTGCCAGAATATACCAGCGAAGAGGACAAGGAATTCGCACGTAAGCTGTTCCGCTCCACCATTATGAATGCCAACGAGTATCAGGGATACATGAGCGAGGCATCACAGAACTGGGACTTCTCGCGACTGGCCTACATGGACGTCGTCATCATGCAGATTGCCATTGCTGAGATGATGACTTTCCCCAGCATCCCCATCAGTGTAACCATCAATGAGTATGTCGATATAGCAAAACTCTACTCCACCCCACGCAGCGGCGGATACATCAACGGCATGCTTGATGCCATAGCACGTCACCTTGTATCTACCCGAAAACTACTGAAACCTATCGAGGACCCACGTCCCAGGTTCAAGGAATAAGGAAAGCAAAAAGTATTCACACTATTTTATTAATACATTATTAAAAATATGACACAAATCATTCTGGCTGCCCAGCAGGCAGCTGCCCCCGAAGGTAACATCTTCACAGCCATATTGGGAAACCCACTGTTCCTGATGGTTATCATCTTCGTCATCTTCTACTTCTTCATGATTAAGCCACAGCAGAAGCAACGGAAGGAGATACAGAAATTCCAGAACTCACTGACCGAGGGCACTAACGTCTTCACCAGCGGAGGCATCTACGGAACAGTGAAGAAAATAGACCTCGCCAACGGCATCGTTGAAATAGAGATAGCCAAGGGCACCGTTATCCGTGTCAACAAGAACTACGTCTTCAAAGACGACGCCAGCACACCGGTTAAATAATCACGTTCGAACGTGGCAGGCTCAAGATTCTTCCGCATTATCAGGGACTTTGTGTTCAGCAACATCAACAAGCAGTTCCTGATTTTCTTGTTCTTCCTCGCACTCTCTGGCATCTTCTGGCTGATGATGACCCTCAACGAGACCTACGAGAAAGAACTGAGAATACCTGTGCGTATAGTACAGACACCGAAGAACGTCGTCCTGACATCGGAAGAGACCGACACCATACGTGTCACCGTCAGAGACCGTGGATGGATGATACTGTCCTACCTCTACGGCAACAGAATCAACCGCCTCGCGGCTGTCTTCAAGAGTTTCAACCGAGGCAATGGCTACGGATACATTACAGCAGCAGAGCTGCAGAAACTCATCCATGCCCAAAACCCGAACATGACCTCGAAGATAAGCAGCATCAAACCGGAGAAACTGGAGTTCTACTACAACGACGGCGCACACAAGCGAGTGCCGGTCAGATGGAGCGGAAGAGTCATTCCCGAACACCTCTACTTCATCTCCCACATACAGTACTGGCCTGACAGCGTCGATGTCTATGCATCGCAGGAGAAGCTCGACAGCATCAGGGTGGCATACACCGAGACGCTCAACTACGCTAACTTCCGCGACACGCTCATCGTCGATTGCCAAATGGCCAAGATACGAGGTGTGAAGTTCATTCCCGAGCGCATCAAAGTAGGATTCTACACTGACGTGCTGACCGAGGAAAGCATAGATGACGTGCCTATTGTAGCCATCAATATGCCTCCCGGAAAGGTGCTTCGCACTTTCCCTGCCAAGGTCAAGGTTAACTTCGTTACTGGTGTCAGCCAGTATAAAGGTCTCAGACCCGAACAGTTCGTCGTTATTGCCGACTACAAGGAGATTATTGCAAAGCCTTCTGACAAGTGCAACATCTACCTGAGAGCCGTTCCACGGGGTATCAGTCGTGCAACCCTTGACTTCAAACAGGTCGATTATCTCATAGAAGGGGAATAAACACATGAAATTTGGTATCACCGGAGGTATAGGCAGCGGAAAAAGCTTCGTCTGCAAACGGCTGCAACTGCGTGGCATCGACGTTTATGACTGCGACGCAGCAGCAAAACGACTCATCAATACCGACGCCGACATACGCAGGAAGCTTACGGCTCTCATTGGTCCCGAGGCTTACATGAGTGTGCCCAACGGGTCTATCGTTGGAACAACACCTACCGTACTCAACAAAGCTGCCGTGGCTCGGTTTCTCCTTGACAGTGAGTCAAATGCCAAGGCTATTGACGACATTGTCCACCCAGCCGTCTTCCGCGACTTCCAGGAGAGCGGTATTGAGTGGATGGAGAGTGCCATCATGTACGAGTCGGGCATCTACAGGCTGGTCGATCGTGTCATCGTGGTTACAGCCCCTCTTGAGGTACGCATCCAACGTGTCATGAAACGTGACGGCATCACCCGTGAGAAAGTGCTCGAGTGGATGCAGCGCCAATGGCCCCAAGACGAGGTACGCCGTCGTGCCGACTACGAAATCATTAATGACGGTCAGGCAGACATCGATGCCCAGATAGACCATCTCTTCAACATAATACTATCATCACTATAAAATACTATAAAATCTATAACCCGTATAATAACAACAACAACTATGTCACAAACAACAATTCTTGCCATTGCAGGCAAACCAGGACTTTACAAACTCATTTCACGCGCAAAGAACAGCCTCATCGTCGAGGCACTCGACGATACACATAAGCGCATGCCAGCCTTTGGCACCGACCGCATCACCTCGCTCGGCGACATTGCCATGTTCACCGAAACGGAAGATATTGCACTCTATAAGGTGTTCAATGCCATTAAGGAACTGGAAGAGGGCAAACAGGCCTCCATCAACTACAAGAAAGCCAGTGCACAGGAGCTGCACGACTATTTCACACGCGTGCTGCCCGAATGGGACCGCGACCGCGTACACAATAGCGACATTAAGAAGCTCCTGCAGTGGTATAACATCCTCATTGGTGCTGGCATCACCGACTTCGACGAGCTGAAACCCACCGAAGGCGACAACATCGACGATCGCATGACGACAGAGGATGAAGCCGTTTGAAATAGCGTTTGAAGCCGTTTGAAATAGC
>JAFPED010000194.1 GCA_017423565.1 Prevotella sp.
TACCGACCACAAGACTCACCTCGCCTGGCGGTCTGAGTTGCGCTATACCTATCAAGCAGAACAGATTGTGGCAACTTGCAGTGCGACACACACACTGTTAACAGATATGCCTTTGCCAGATGAGTCGCTGATAGGTTTAGGGACAACTGTCACTTGGAACAAGGGTCCTCTCAGGATAACAGGAGGTCTGAATGCTTACCACCATCATTATGAACTATTAGAGTCGGTCTATGACAACTACTTCACCTTGAAATTCGCCCCCACCCTACTTTTGGGCAAAGGTTTCAGACTGTCGTCTGTATTGCTCTTCAACAGCAAGAAGAAGATGACTGAAGAGCATGCCCACCTCTATGCTTCAGTAAAAGTGAACAAGGATTTAGGAAGACGCTGCAATGTGTTTGCAGACTTCCACGATATAGCCGGGCAGCCTGATGCTTCAACCTTCTACCTGATGCAATCGTATAAAAACCGTGCGCTGACCCTCGGCCTCACCTACTATCCCTTCAGGTAAAAAAAGTATGACAATTATTTGGCGGTCTTGCAGAAAAACCGTACTTTTGCAAAGTCATTCAACTAACTAATATAACCAGCAATGCGGAAAGCCATTTTGTTGACATTGATAATGGCAATCAAATGGGCATTGACCATTACCGCCCAGCCCCAGTGTACGGTGACTCACTACGATGAGTTCAGCGGCATGGCGCAATGGTATGTCACACAAATCGTCCAAGACAAGCAGGGCATGATGTGGTTCGCCACATGGAACGGCCTGAACCGCTACGATGGTTATGAGTTTCAGAATTTCAAGTCCCAGAAAGGCGATGGTGTGGATATCCCTTCAGACCGCATCAGGGACCTGATACTCGACAAAGATGGCCAGTTGCTGTGCAGTTATGACCAGCGTGTATTTCGCTTCAATGTTAAAACCTGCCGTTTCAGTCCACTGCCAGCCGCTGAAGAGCAGCGTATGCTACAAGTGTTTAACCAGCGCAGCTATCACGACAAATCTTCCGATATGCCGTTTGAGCATCGTGATTCGGCAGGCACGCTATGGTGCATTTATCGCGACGGCAGACTCTTTTACCAGGAACCAGGCAGCAGCGATTGGCATTCCCATCCTTCGGATATCTCGCCGATGAGCTATCTGCACTATAGTTTGACCGACCGGGAAGGAAACGTATGGATGCGCAGCAGATATGGCATCTACAAACTCACTTTCGGGCAGCAGAAGTACCAGTCCTTTGAGCAGACTGGCAGTGATCAGGTACGTAGCTTCTGTCTTGACCAGAAACAGCGTTATTGGGTGACAACGCGAGACGAAAGAACCATCCAGCTTTATGATAACAGAAACCACCTATTAGGCTATTTAGGCCGAGACGGACGCCTGCATGCCAACTATACCTCTTTCGGCTCGCCAATCTATCATGTGATGCAGGACTCGAAGGGTGTCTTCTGGTTATCTTCCAAGCCTGACGGGCTTTTTCGTGTAAGAGAGGGCGCCGATGGCCGTTTCTGCATCGAACAATACTGTCATGAGGCAGGAAATCTACAGACGCTGTCTGACAATGAGATCTACTATACTGCTGAAGACCAACACGGACGGCTGTGGGTGGCCACATTCAATCAGGGAATATGC
Organism: Prevotella sp.; assembly: GCA_017423565.1. GTDB lineage: Bacteria > Bacteroidota > Bacteroidia > Bacteroidales > Bacteroidaceae > Prevotella. The sequence goes on from JAFPED010000194.1 coordinate 1,637, forward strand.
TGTGTGGAGAACCCATGGGCTGACCAACTGGTATTCCTGAACAAAGACAATGGTCTAGTATTACCCATACAAAAGGGCATGCGAGTACGGCAGATCCATATCACACCAAAGGGCATTCTTTTGGCAGCCACCACTACAGGACTTGTCGTAGCAGATGTATCGAAAGCCAAATTGGAAGATATTCAGTTCAGACTGCATCGTCGCGATCCAAAACGCTATGGCAGTCTGAGTTGTAATGCTGTGATGTTCGTTGCCGAGGACAGCCGCCATCGGCTGTTTGTGTGTACAGAAAGCGGCGGCGTGAACCAGATTATTTCTGACAATCTGCTCGGCGATGCTCTGGATTTCCGCCATTTCGACATCTCCACAGGCTTGTCGTCCGACATCACCCTATCTGCCGTGGAGAGCGGCGGACTGCTGCTCATCGTATGTAACAACCAGTTGATACTCCTTGATGCCGACAATAATACATCGGCCAGTTACGACACTCATTTTTGGGGTCGCATGATGCGCTTCTCAGATGCCATTCCCCTGCTGCTGCCCGACGGACGCAGGATCTTCGGTCTGCAGGACGGAGCCATTACCATCTGGCCCGAAAATATGAAGAAAAGCAGCGACACGCCCCCTATTGCCCTAACCTCGATTTCCATCCACGGCGATAGTGTGAACTTGGCAGTAAATGGTCTCGACACCTTATTGCTGAAGAAGCCAGAGGAGCGAGACGTCGCCATCACATTCGCAGCCCTCGACTATCGGGGCAGCGGCATAATCTCCTATGCCTATCAAATGAACGACAACAGCGGCTGGGTAGATATCGGCAAGGAGCATACCACAACTTTCCTGAACCTCCGGCCAGGAACCTACCAACTCAAGATTCGCTCAACCAACAGCGATGGGGTTTGGGTAGACAATACCCGGGTGCTGACAATCATCGTCAAGCCGACATTCTGGGAGACACGATGGGCTCAACTGCTCTACATTCTGCTTTTGCTAGCCTTCGTCTGGGGCGTCATCTACATCTTCAGGTATATCCGCCATATCAAGCATCAGCAGCGAGAGACCCATGAGGCCTATCTCGCGCTGCTCAATGCCCGGCAAGACACAGAAGCCAGCGAACAGACACAAAAACCGACCAAACCGAAGATGAAGCCCGATGACGAAGCCTTCATGCAGCGTGCCATGAAGTTTATAGAGGACCATATCAGCGACCTTGACATGAATATCGGTGATATGGCAGAGGCCACTGCGACCAGCCGTTCGGGGCTGAACCGTAAGATGAAGTCACTCTTAGGTGTGACACCGCTTGACTTCATCCGTGAGGCCCGCATCCGTAAGGCCTGCGCCATGCTCAGTCAAGGGGCAATGGTAAAAGATGTGGCCTATGCTTGCGGTTTCTCCGATGTCATCTATTTCCGAAAGTGCTTTAAGGCTGAAATTGGCAAGACTCCATCAGAATACAGGGATGAAAATTATGGCAAATAGGGGGTAATTTTATGCCAAGAGCTGGATCCTGACGCAAAAATCCCCCATCATTGATATTTTTTTGCTATGCGGTTTATTTGCAAATGGTGTACTTTTGCAAACAGATTTTGTTTTCACATAGTACTAACCATTTAAACCAAAACTCAATGAACCAACAAATCAAAAGATTATCTGTAGCGTTAGCATCATGCATGCTATGGCTCGTGAGCTTTGCCCAGCAGACTGTCACCGGACAGGTGAAAGACGCAACGGGTGAACCTCTAATTGGTGTTAGTGTGATGGTCAAGGGTACCACATCTGGTACTGTGACTGATTTCGATGGTAACTTTACCATGCAATCTGTGACATCATCCACTCAACTACAATTCTCTTACATTGGCTACCTTACAAAGACAGTCACTGTAGGCAGTCAAACAAACATTAACATCATCATGGAAGAAGACAATGCTGCCTTAGATGAAGTAGTTGTGATTGGCTATCAGACCGTACGCCGTCGCGACCTGACAGGATCTGTAGCCTCAGTTTCAGGTAAAAACGTGTCTGCTGCCCCTGTTGCAAACCTGACACAGGCACTGCAAGGTAAGTTGCCTGGTGTGAACATCGTTTCACAAGATGGCCGCCCCGATGCTTCCGTATCAATTCGCGTACGCGGAGGCGGTTCTATTTCTCAGAGCAACGAACCACTTGTACTCATCGATGGTATCGCAGGATCCATGAGTGACATCCCGGCAGACCAGGTAGAGAGCATTGATGTATTGAAAGATGCCTCTTCCACGGCTATCTACGGTGCACGCGGTGCGAATGGTGTTATCCTCGTAACCACTAAAGGTGCCAAGGAAGGCAAGGTGTCTGTTTCATATAACGGCTACGCCAAGTTTAACACACCAACCAAATACCTGGAAGCACTATCACCTTACGACTATCTGAGCTACACATGGGCAGTTGCTGATGCCTATAACCCCACTTATGCCACTGAGATTTCAAATCTTTTCGGTCTGGCCAATGGCGGTATCGAGCAATATAAGAACGTAGGCAAGTTCGATGTCCAGAAGGATGTTTATGGAAGTTCTTTCTCTCACAACCATGACCTCACCATCTCTGGGGGTACCGATAAGACAAAGGTACTCTTCTCTGTGAACTACATGGATGAAGAGGGTCTGAAAATCAATTCTTATAAAAAACGTGCAAACGTCTCTTTGAAGTTTAATCAGAAACTGGCAAAGAATCTTGATTTCTCTCTTGATACACGTTATGTTGACGTGCAAAGCATGAGCAACGAGGGCACTACCAGCGGACAGGGATCCATCTTATCTTTTGCCTACCGCTTCCGTCCTATCGCCACCAGCGATATCAAAGGTGACCTGAATGCCCTTCACACGGGTAATATAGATATGTACGGACGCCAGACGCTGTGGGATACCTATAGTCCTTATGAGCGCATCAAGGATTACGAGCCGCTATCGCTGCGTCAGAGTCTGCGTGCTACGGCATCACTGAATTGGATAATCGTCAACGGCCTGACCTATCACACCGACTTTACCCTGTCACGCGGCTGGAACCAGACGAAGAACTGGGGAGGAGCCGTCTATAGCGACTATCTCAGCGATGACGGTGAGAAACTGTTTGCCGGTGATGCCCAATATGTACAGGGCAAGAGCTGGAACCTACGATGGACTAACACATTAAACTACGTAATAGATATTGCAAAGGGGCATAACCTGAATGTCTTGTTTGGTCATGAGATAACCAACTCTGGTGGTGAAAGTATCGGTATTAATGCCAATCATTTCCCCGCTAACTTCACGAAAGAAAATGCTTTCGCCATGATCAACCAGTATGATCCTAACGCAGGTAAGACCACCAACTTCTATACCGGTCATGCTACTCCCGAGCGTATCATCTCCTATTTCGGACGTCTGAACTACAATATGCTCGACCGTTATCTGCTTACCTTCACCATGCGTGCCGACGGTAGTTCAAAGTTCTCACCCAAGCATCGCTGGGGTTACTTCCCTGCAGCAGCAATCGCCTGGCGTATCACAGAAGAGCCTTTTATGGCCAGCACTAAAGGATGGCTAGACAACCTTAAACTTCGCGTATCTTACGGTACGGTAGGTAACGACGGCATCAGCGCCGACCTCTGGTCTCAGACCTGGACAGCAGAAACGGACAACCGCTGGCGTTACATTATGAATGGTAACTTCCTGCCCTCTTATGACCTGGCATCATCCTCAATGGCTAACGAGGATCTGAAATGGGAGACTACCATAACACGCAACATCGGACTTGACTTCAGTATTCTGAACGGGCGACTTTGGGGTACGATTGATATCTACAAGAACACCACGAAGGATCTGTTGATGAACACCTCACTACCTGGTATCACGGGATTCACCTCTACCTATGCCAACATCGGGCAGACCAGTAACAAGGGTCTGGAACTATCACTCGGTGGTGTAATCTATAAGGATAACGACTGGAATATCACAGCCAGCGCCAACATCAACTTTAACAAAGGCAATGTGGATGAACTCGCTGAAGGTGTGACAGGTGAGTATGGTACACAATGGATTCAGATGAGAATGCCAAGTGATGACTATATCCTGAAAGTGGGAGAGCCTGTCGGGCTCGTCTATGGCCTGGTGTCACAAGGGTTCTATACACCTGCCGACTTCAATTATGAGAATGGCTGCTATACGCTGAAAAACGGTGTACCAGACCTTGCATCCAATCTTTCGCAGTTCTACGGAATACCAAACGATGGCCGTCCTGAAGGACAAGTTGCCTATCCAGGTATGCCAAAATTCCAAGATACTGACAACAATGGTATAATCAACTCCGAGGACTATACTGTTATCGGCGACATGAATCCTACTCATACTGGCGGTTTCAACATCAACGCTACTTATAAAGGCTTTGACTTAGGACTCTATTTTAACTGGAGCTACGGCAATAAGATATATAATGTAAACAAACTGGCCTCTATGTATGGCTATAAGGATAACGGTGTCTTCATGAACAAACTCGACTTTATGAAGGACGCTTACAAATACTATGACATCGTGAACGGACAGCTCGTACGTTATACTTCGCCTGAGGATCTGAATCGTCTGAATGCTAATGCACAATATGCTAATGGCTACCACGAAACGGGTATCGTGTCGAGCGAAGGCATCGAAGACGGCTCCTATCTGCGTCTTAATACCCTTACTTTAGGGTACAGCCTGCCCAAACACATCATCAGCCGCCTCGGAATGAACAACTTGCGTGTTTATGGAACAATCTACAATCTGTTAACTTTAACAGGTTACAACGGACTTGATCCCGAGGTTAACTCAAATAGTAATTTAGGTAACGCCACCTATCCTACTACTGGCCTCGATTGGGGAACATACCCCCGCTCACGTTCATTCGTTGTAGGCCTTAATATTGCATTCTAAGAATGAATTTATCTAATAAAAAAAGTAATTATGAAAAAAACATATCAAATTATAATCGGAGTGCTGCTTAGTTCTACTTTGACAGCTTGCAGCGACTACCTTGATGTAGAATCTCCGGCAAAGAACGACGATACATTTGTCACATCCTCGACAGACGAGACCTTTAAGGCTCTTTCATGGGCTTATGCAGAATACCGCCAGAACTGTGCTGCTGGTGCCAACTATCACTGGGAAGACTGCACATCTGATGCAGAGTATTATCCTGAATTCAATTCTCCGAACAACACAATTGGCATGCTTATGCCCGAAGAAACAAAAATCAGCGGTAAACAGTCACAATTTAATTCTCTTTACAGTGCTCTCGCACGTGCCCGTAGAGTAGCTGATGTCATTGCAAAAAAGGACGATTATGTCAAGGCAAAGGAATCGAGCACTACCAACATGTGGACACAACTCTATGGTGAGGCCGTGAGTCTCTATGCTTATTGCTATTTCCATCTGACCAAACACTACGGCGATGTGCCTTTCGGCATTGAGAACTCTATCACAACAGAAGGATATCCCCTAACATCACGCTATGAGATTTATGACAAACTGATTGCAGAACTCCAGGCTGTAGAACCGCTGATGTATAAACTTGGCGAAAGTGGTATCACGGCAGAGCGCATCTCACGCACGTTTACCGATGGACTGATTGGACTGATGGCCTACTATGCTGCTGGATGGCAGACAATTCGCACTGACGTAAGCGGACTATATGGCAATGTACAGTTCGAGAAGAAAGGCAATGATGCCAACGGTTGCGTCTATGCTCGCCGCTCTGACTATAAGACCTATTTTCAAACTGCAGAACAATACTTCACAAAGGCTATAAATGAGAACAAAGGTAGCTGTCAACTCGTGACTTCTGACGGTCGCGGCTATTGTAACAATCCATTTCAAATGGTATTCCAGTATGCTCATAACAACGTTATCAGTCCGGAGTCACTTTTCGAGATTGGCAATATGGAAACCATCCAGAGTGAGCGTCCTTATAGCCAAGGCCGTCCCTCAAATGGTGGCGGCTCAAATGCAGCTCCTTGTAAAGTATTCGGTGCTTTCCGTGTAGTGCCTTCATTCTACTATACTGGCTATGAAGACGGGGACAAGCGTATGGATGTCAGTATGACGGTGACAGGTAGTAATGGCGATGGCAACGAGGTGCTCCTCTCGTTTCTGAACGGAAATAAGTGCAAAGGTGGTATCTCCAATAACAAGTGGGACGACAACCGCATGAATCCTCCTTACGTTCGCGCTCAACGCCAGTCGGGTATCAACTATGTGGAGCTTCGTCTGGCAGATGTCATGCTGATGCTCGCTGTCTGCAAGGCTGAACTGGGCAACGACAATGCTGGTGCCATCAGTCTGGTAAACCAGATTCGTCAGCGAGCCTTTGGCGATAACAATCACAATGTGCCAGAAAGCCTAAACGGTGATGCTCTGCTCGATGTCATCTACAAAGAGCGCCAACGCGAATTACTTTTCGAAGGAACTATCCGCTGGGATATGATTCTCTCAGGTAAGTTTACTGAGCGCACCAATGCCATGCGCGCCCAAGTGAAAGAAATGATTGCCGGCCTTAAGGCAAAAGGATACTACACCTTCGAGAACGGACGCACTATTCCTGCATACATATGGACAAAACAGGTACACCTCGACAATCCTCTTACTTTCGATGCCGATCCCAACAATCCTGCACTATTCCCTGGCTGGAGAGGCCAGTTCGACTATACCTCCATTGCTGATGTCAAGGCGAAGGTAAAGGGTGAAGACCACAATGTGGCTATCAAGGGACTCTTCGAGTATATCACTCCTGATAGTGATGAGGCTAAAGCCTTGGAGGCTGAAGGCTACGTGAAAACCAACTGGGGTGTAGATGTTGTGGCAGAAGAAGCTGGCATCTATGACCGTAACCTGCTTTCAGGTCTTGGCACCTCAGGGAATGCGCCCCGCTACTATCATCCTATTCCTTTCGAGACGCTGACGCAGTCGAAAGGTCACGTGACTAATGGCTATGGTCTTCCACAAAAATAACGATAATTAGTTATATACAGGTTAGTACTAATACTATTTAGTACATGTTAGTTTTAGTCAATCTGGGTAGGGGAATGCGTGAGTATTCTCCTACTTTTAAAACTCAGGAAACAATGAATAAGACTATTTCATTATTTTGCTATTTCTGCCTATCGCTAACAGCTCAGGCAGAAAAACAAAACTATGACTTCGTGGTGGCTGCTGATGGTAGTGGAGATTACACCACCATTCAGGCTGCTATTAATGCCGTGCCCGACTATCGCAAGGCAGGACCGACACGCATCCTCGTCCACAAAGGCACTTACAAAGAGAAAGTGGTCATTGCACAATGCAAGGAAAAGGTACAGTTGATTGGTGAGGACGGAGCCGTCATTACCTACGATGACTACGCCAGCAAACCGAACATCTTCGGTGAGGGTAAAGGAACCAGCGGCTCTGGCAGCATTTATATCTTCGGGCCCGACTTCCTTGCGGAGAACATCACGTTCGAGAATTCATCGGGTCCCGTAGGCCAGGCCGTAGCCTGTCATGTCGGGGCAGACCGTGCGGTGTTCCGTCGTTGTCGGTTCCTCGGCTTTCAGGATACGCTCTATACTTTTGGCGAGAATACCCGTGAATATTACGAGGATTGCTATATTGAGGGTACGGTGGACTTCATTTTCGGCAAGGCTTCAGCCGTGTTCAACCGCTGCGAACTCCACAGCCTCGGGGCTGGGTATCTGACGGCACCTGCCACACCGAAGGACTGCAAGTATGGCTACGTGTTCTATGACTGTAAGCTGACGGCCGCACCTGATGTGAAGGATGGCAGCGTCTGGCTCTCGCGCCCCTGGCGCCCATACGGCAAGGCGGTGTTCATCCGCTGTGAGATGGACCGCCATATACATCCAGAAGGCTGGAACAACTGGGGCAAGGCCAGCAATGAGCAGACTGCATATTATGCGGAATACCATTGCTATGGCGACGGAGCCGACACCTCTCGTCGTGCCGCCTGGGCCCATCAGCTCTCGGACATCAGAGACTACGACATCCATGAGGTTTTGAGGGGATTAGATGGCTGGAATCCCATTGATTAGTATAAAATTCTTAAAAAAATTGGAAGAAAGAAGAATACATTGTAACTTTGCAACAAACTACACGAACATGAAGAAGTATATCCTATTAATCGGTATAGCCTGGAGTGCGTTGCTTGCTCTGGCTGTAGAAAACTATCCGTATCGCAGCGACTACTTATGGCTGACGATTCCTGATCATGCCGACTGGCTTTATAAGGTCGGTGAGAAGGCGAAGGTCGAAGTTACCTTCTGTAAGTATGGCATCCCTCAGAATGCAGAGGTGGTTTACGAAATTGGTCCCGACGAGATGCCTGCCACCAGTCATGGCAAAGTGAAGTTAAAGAATGGCCGTGCAGTCATAGATATGGGAACCATGAAACAGCCGGGATTTCTCGACCTGAGACTAACGGCTAACATTGGTGAAACAAAATATCGTCACCATGTTAAGGTTGGCTTTTCCCCTGAACAGCTAAAGCCTTACACAAAGAATCCCGCTGATTTCGATACTTTCTGGATGGCAAATTTAGAGGAAGCAAGAAAGACGCCAGTCGCTGTCAGTTGCAGAAAGGTGGATAATTATTCCACCGAGGACTTCGACTGCTACCTGTTAAAAA
>JAFPED010000195.1 GCA_017423565.1 Prevotella sp.
AGGAAACCTGTTCCTGAAGTGAGGCATGTCCCATGTCCTCCATGTAACGATAACGTGCAATAGCCAGCTCGGCTACAACGTCTAAGTCACCATATTCATTGATAAGTGAGTCAATCTTCTGAATATAATCTGATTTTTCCCAATTATATGAAAAGGTTTGCGACTCGCGTTTCATAGACCATAGTGCAGACAGACAAGCAGCCTCACGCTTACCCGTTTTCACGTAGTAGTCGTGCATCTCGTCATACTTGTCAAGCGACATACCGATAACGCTTAGCAGGTCATGCCCAAAGTATCGGCTGTCGTCTTTCTTAATCACAAACGGCAGAAACACGTCAGTCTTCGTGCGTGCCAGCAACTCGGGATTCTCCAAGGCGATAGTTGCATACTCCTTAGCCCGTATGGAAGCAGAGTCATCCATCCATGCCCAATCGTACAGGTGATAAAGAACGGTAGCATAGACAGCACGCAACCGTCCGTCCTGTGTGGCTTTCAGATCGGACTCTAACCGTTTGATGGTTGTCAACAAAGAGTCGGGAGATACCTCATACTTTGTATTTATCAGCGTCATCTGCGCTTTCATCAGATGGCCGAACTTCTTTTCCTTCTTCGCCTTGTCGGCTATCTGCTGTGCATGGTTGATTACCTGCTGAGGGAGGTCTTTTTTCTTTGCCTCTTCCAGCTGTTTCCACATTTTGTTGTAACTCTGTCCGAATATGTGCATAGGTATGGCCATAAGAATCACAAAGGTAAGAATTATACTCTTTTTCATACGCACTCACATTTTTAATTATTGCAAAAGTACAAAAAAAAACCTATTAAGGTTCACGCATTAAGTATTTTTTTGTACCTTTGCAATAAAATAATACATTTGCGCATATCTACTAATCTAAATAACTAACGCTTTTATGAAGTTTTTACGAATTCTGATTCCGCTCTTCTGTCTGCTGACCGCATGTGGTGGTGATGACGCTAACGAAACAAACACACCAGGACAAACTACTACACAGCCCAGCTGTTCATGGGTGCAGAGAAGCTGGGAGGCCAGCTCTGCAGCTGGTGAGATTACTATTGAGGTAAGGAGTAAAGGCACTATGTGGACCGCGGAGCATCGTTTCACTGAAAATATCATTTTAACTTCACAAACTAAACATCTATTTTGAACAATGAAACTTATTAAGACAATCGTAGCCGCAGCACTGCTCACACTGGGCATGCAGACGGCAGCAGCACAGGAGTGCTGTAAGAAAAAGAACGCTGTTATTGAGAGCATCCTCACGCGTACATCTATTCGTAAATGGCAGCCACAAACTGTAGAGGCAGGAAAGATTGACACCTTGTTGCGTGCTGGCATGGCTGCCCCAACAGCTGTCAATAAACAGCCTTGGCATTTTGTTGCCGTTACCGATAAGAACATCATCAAACAGTTAGGCGGTGGCGACATGTTTGCGCAGGCACCATTGGCTATCGTCGTCTGTGGAAATATGGAGAAAGCATTACAGGGTCCTGGGCATGACTTCTGGATTCAGGACGTATCAGCAGCAACAGAGAACATCTTGCTGGCTGCTCATGCATTGGGATTAGGTGCTGTGTGGACAGGTGTGTGGCCTCGTCAGGAGCGTGCCCAGAATGTGGCTTCTGTCATCGGCTCCCCTGAATATATCATTCCTCTTTCAGTCATCCTGATAGGATATCCTGCAGAACAGCCTGCTCCCAAGCAGAAGTTTTCACTGGAAAATGTGTCGTACAACTCTTACGGCAACCGTTAAATAATAAATAATGATCAATAGAGAACTGCTTGAACCACAGTCGATAGTTGTTGTCGGTGGTTCCAATAATACCCATAAACCAGGAGGCGCACTGGTGCGCAACCTGTTGCAGGGAGGTTATAAAGGTACGTTGCGCATCGTCAACCCAAAGGAGGACAAGGTGCAGGGTGTCAAGGTGTTTCATGATGTTAAGGAACTGCCACCTACAGAACTGGCGGTACTTGTCATACCAGCAAAGCTGTGTCCCGATACCGTGGAGCTGTTGGCAAGCGAGAAAGGTGTTAAGGCCTTCATCATTATCTCTGCCGGTTTCGGTGAAGAGACAAAGGCGGGTGCTGCGCTCGAGCAGCGCATCCTCGATACATGTCAGCGTTATGGGGCTTCACTCATCGGCCCTAACTGTATAGGACTGCTGACGCGCCATCATCACTCTGTCTTTACCTTGCCTATTCCAAACCTCAATCCACGTGGTGTTGACTTTGTGTCAGGTTCTGGAGCCACTGCAGTCTTTATTCTTGAGAGTGCGGTTATCAAAGGCTTGCAGTTCAATAGTGTCTGGTCAATTGGCAACGGAAAGCAGATTGGCATTGAGGATGTGCTGCAGTATATGGACGAGCATTTCGACCCAGAGCACGACTCACATGTCAAACTGCTCTATATTGAGAATATTGCCAATCCTGATAAACTGCTCTTCCATGCAAGTAGCCTTATTCGGAAAGGCTGTCGTATAGCAGCTATCAAGGCAGGCTCGTCAGAAAGTGGCAGCCGGGCAGCCTCGTCGCATACGGGTGCCATAGCATCCAGCGACAGTGCAGTAGAGGCATTGTTCCGTAAGGCTGGCATCGTGCGTTGCCATAGTAGAGAGGAACTGACCACCGTGGGATGCATCTTTACCCTGCCGGAACTGAAAGGTAAGCGGTTCGCCATTGTCACCCATGCTGGCGGACCTGGCGTTATGCTGACCGATGCCTTGTCGAAAGGCGGACTTACAGTGCCTAAGCTTGACGGTCCTGTTGCCGAGGAACTGAAAGAACATCTCTTCCCTGGCTCATCTACTGCTAACCCAATAGACATCCTTGCTACTGGTACTGCCGAACAGTTAGGTATAGCTATCGACTATTGCGAAAAACGGTTCGACGACATTGATGCCATTGCTGTCATCTATGGTACACCAGGATTAACTACCTTGTACGAAGCTTACGAGGTGTTGCACAAGAAGATGCTTGAATGCACCAAACCCATCTTCCCCGTGTTACCCAGCCTGCATACGGCAGGTCCAGAGGTGGCTGAGTTCTTGGAAAAGGGACATGTCAACTTCTCTGATGAGGTGACGTTGGCTACTGCCCTGTCACAAATCATGCAGACACCTGCACCTGCACCGTCAGAGATTGAGCTGTTTGGTGTTGATGTTCCAAAGATACGTGATATCATCTATCGTGAAACGAATCGACTGAAGTTCGAGGGTGCTCAGAGTGGTTATCTGGCACCTGACTCCGTTCGTGAGTTGCTCTCATGTGCAGGCATCCCACTGGTGCCTGAAATGGTAAGCACAAGTAAGGATGATCTTATCAGCTTCGCGCAGCGTGTGGGCTATCCTGTTGTTGCCAAAGTGGTAGGACCTGTTCATAAGAGTGACGTAGGTGGTGTAACACTTAACATCCGTACACCTGAACACCTGTCATTAGAGTATGATCGTATGATGAAGATACAGGATGCCACTGGTGTCATGGTGCAGAAAATGATAAAAGGCACCGAGTTGTTCATTGGTGCCAAGTACGAAGAACGTTTCGGACATGTCGTACTCTGTGGATTGGGAGGAATATTTGTCGAAGTGCTCAAGGACGTGCAGTCAGGTCTGGCTCCTTTGTCTTATGCCGAAGCATACTCCATGATTCACTCTCTGCGAGGCTACAAAATCATTCAGGGTACGCGTGGACAGGCTGGCATCAATGAGAAGAAATATGCTGAAATCATTGTCCGCCTGAGTACTTTATTACGTTTTGCAACGGAGATAAAGGAGATAGACATCAATCCGCTCTTGGCTGATGAGCATGACGTTACAGCCGTTGATGCACGCATCTTAATAGAGCGATAGTCAAGAAACACCTGTGCCTACGCATCGTTTACCCTATGTCACACGAGAATCAAACGGCTTTAAACTCCTCGTGGACATAGGGTAAACTTTTTGTTATTCTTATTGTTGGGAGAAGGAATATAGATTTATAGCAGAGTTTAATGCTTAATGAATCTTAAATAATAGACAGGTATATGATACTCTAAATATTTTTTACTGCCTTTGTGGTGTCAAAGCAACTCTGATGAGTTAGCTGCGACAGGGCGTTTAGCACGTTGTCTGCAACTTGAATCTGGACAATTCAACTGACCGCAGCAACAGGTAGAGCAATTGACAGAAAGGGTCAGTCAGCTTCAGGCGGATATTGAACGCAGAAAGCAGCAACATGAGCAGGATCAAAAGACCATTTTGGCTTTAAGGGAAGAGAATGCTCAGTTGCGCCGCAACAATGAAAAGAGTGCCTCCGCTAATGAGAATCTACGCAAGGAAAATCGGAACTTGAAACACAAGGCTTACCCTGAGCGTTATGTCCTACCCTCCTTCATCAATGTAGATGCTACGCGCATCTATAAAGACAAGCAAGGACAGTGCCACATCGCAATGAAGTTTACTGGTGGTTCCAAGGAATATAGCGAGAAGATGAGCAACGAGGACTTCATGGCTTTCAAGAATGGTGACTTGACGAAGGGAGAAGTCATCGCCAAATACCATAAGCCCCTCATTGAAGGCTACATCCGCAGAGAGTTTTCAAGACCCGAAAAACGCTCCGCAGC
>JAFPED010000196.1 GCA_017423565.1 Prevotella sp.
ACACACTTATATGTCTGAGCAGAGGATGTCACAACAAAAAGAAAAAGAATAAATACAATATAATTTTTCATTTTCAGTCACTACTGTCCCGTTAAAGTGGACTAATCGTTCTTTGAAATCGCTGAAATTAAGTCATTTACGAGTAGTTTTAGGGGTGCACGGATTTGAATTTGTACCTTTGCAGCCAAATTGAATGGCTGCAAGATGAACAAAGACAAATACGTATTCGCCCAATTGCTAGAGTATTTAGACTATGACAAGTTCCGCCACCTTGTTGACAAGTATGATGGAAACCGTTATGTCAAGCACCTCACTTGTTGGAACCAACTTCTTGCACTGATGTTCGGGCAACTCGGTAACCGTGAGAGTCTGCGAGACGTGATTGTGGCTCTTGAAGCCCATCGGTCTAAGTGCTTCCACCTCGGCTTAGGGCGAAAGCCCATCGCCAAGACGACGCTGGCTACTGCCAACCAGAACCGCGACTATCGCATCTTCGAGGAGTTCGCTTTCTACATGATGGCTCAGGCCAGGGAGAAACGGTCGGCAGACATATTCAAGCTTGGAGGACAGGTCTATGCATTCGATTCCACGACGATACCACTCTGTCTGTCGGTGTTCTGGTGGGCGAAGTTTCGCAAGAAGAAAGGGGGTGTCAAGGCTCACGTCCTTTATGACTTGGAGGCACAGGTGCCAGCCTTCTATCATATCACCACAGCTTCCGTCTACGACTCCAAGGCAATGCCGGAAATTCCTTATGAAACAGGTGCTTACTATGTGTTTGACCGAGGCTACAACAACTTTGGGGAACTATACCGCATACAGCGGATGGAGTCCTTCTTTGTTGTCAGAGCCAAGTCCAACTTACAATACAGGTGTGTCAAGTGGAAACGCCGTTTGCCAAAGAACATTCTCACCGATGCAGAGATTGAACTGACGGTCTATAAGAGCCGCAAGGACTATCCTGAGAACCTGCGTCTCGTCAGATACTATGACGAAGAGCAAGACAGAGAGTTCATGTTCCTGGCCAATGCGATGGACTTGACTGCCCAGCAAATAGCCGACCTCTACAAGAACCGATGGCAGATAGAGCTGTTCTTCAAGTGGCTCAAGCAGCACCTCAAGATCAAAAAGTTCTGGGGCACTACGGAGAACGCTGTCAGAATACAAATTAGTGCTGCTATCACTGCCTACTGTCTCGTGGCGATTATCCAGCATGACATGCAGTTGAAACGCTCGACCTATGAGGTTTTGCAAATCCTCAGCATGTCGCTCACGGACAAAACGCCACTCAGAGAACTATTCGATAAGACTTATTCCAATGATGTCAAAGAGCAATCTGGTCCCCTTATTCCGGGGTTGTTTGATTAATATTTAACTCGTCCCAATTTTAACGGGACACTTATGATAAATTTTTAATAATATGGGACTTTTGACTGGTAAGACAGCCCTCATTACAGGTGCTGCACGCGGCATCGGTAAGGCTGTCGCTATGAAGTTTGCTCAGGAAGGTGCAAACATCGCATTTACAGATTTGGTGTTGAACGACGATATGGCTGCTGGTCTCGAGGCTACTCGCAAGGAGATTGAGGCTTTGGGCGTGACTTGTCGTGCTTATGCAGGCAACGCCGCTGACTTCGCTGAGACTGAGGCTGTGGTGAAGAAGATTCACGAAGACTTCGGCTCTATCGACGTATTGGTAAACAACGCAGGTATCACAAAGGACGGTCTGATGCTCCGCATGACTGAGCAGCAGTGGGACGCTGTGCTGGCTGTGAATTTGAAGTCTGCATTC
>JAFPED010000197.1 GCA_017423565.1 Prevotella sp.
CTGTTGGGCGGCCGACTGGTGGTGAAGCCCACCGACGGACTGACCATCAAGGCACTGTCTGGTCGTCAGCGTCGTTATTGGAGTTGGAACAAATCTTGGATCAGTGGTGCAGATATAGAACTGAATATAGAAGAGTGGATACCTGCTTTCCAGCAGAACGGTACTCGTCTGCTGTTGGGTGCATCGTGGGTCAATAAATACGAGAAAGACCGTCCAGACGTTTTTGCTGATGCAACCCATAAGGTGAACTTTCCCAAGTATGTCAATGCGTGGGACGTGAGGCTTCAGCTGAACCATGGTCCATGGAGCGTGCTGGGTGAATATGCTCAGAAGACCGATGACCCGTCGTATGCTAACGGATATATTTTCCGTAAGGGAACGGTGGCGATGCTCTCCACCTCATATTCGAAGAAAGGACTGAGTTTGCTCCTGCAGGCCAAACGTAGTGAGAACATGTCATTCAAGTCGGTTGCCGACCCTACGAAAGCTGTTGGTCTGTCGTCAGCCATCAACCATCTGCCGGCATTTACCCAGGACCAGACCTATGCGCTGGCTGCACTTTATCCATACGCGACACAGTTGGCAGACGGAGAATGGGCATACCAGGCAGAACTGGGTTATACCTTCAAACGTAAGACCCCGTTGGGAGGAAAATATGGCACGACGATAAAAATGAACTACAGTTACGTGCGAGCCATACAGCGTGACTTTTCTGGAAACTCGTTGGCAGGGACCACTCTGCTTGCTGGTAGCGACGGTTACAGCTCTGCATTCTTTAAATGGGGCGACCAGACCTATTACCAAGACCTGAACATCCAATTGTCGAAGAAACTCACGTCGCAGTTAAAGCTTTTCTTCATGTACATGAACCAGCGTTATAACCAGACCATCGTCGAGGGACACGGCGGCATGATACATAGCAACATCTTCGTGGCAGATGCAAAATATCAGTTCTCACCTAAGGTGACGCTGAGGGGTGAGCTGCAATACCTGACAACAGCTGACGACCAAGGTGACTGGGCATACGGCTTGCTGGAGCTGTCGGTGGTGCCTCACTGGATGATAACGGTGAGCGATATGTATAATGTAGGTGAAACCAACGTCCACTACTATCAGGGACTGGTGACCTACAGTGGCGGTGCCCATCGTCTGCAAGTAGGTTACGGCAGGACCCGTGCTGGCTATAACTGTTCGGGAGGTGTGTGTCGCTACGTGCCGGCAAGCCGAGGCTGGACAGTGTCGTATAACTATAACTTCTAAGTAAACGATGAAACAGAGCTGCTATCTATTATATATAATAATGTGTATGTTGCTAACAGGTTGTAGCAACATTAGTGAAGACGAACGTCTCATCTATGTGAAGCCGGCAGCCGTCAGTCGCTGTGTGCTGATAGAAGACTTTACCGGACAGCGTTGCGTGAATTGTCCGAATGCTACAGAAGAGATTGTACGTCTGCAAGAGCAGTATGGCGAGGAGAATGTCATTGCCGTTGCTATTCACTCCGGTCCTTTGGGCTTTTATACCAACAACCGCTTCTTAGGCCTAAAGACCGAGACTGGCGAAGAATACTGGAACCACTGGCAATTGGAATATCAACCAGTGGGTCTGATAGACCGGCAGGGAGTGGTTGACTATACGTCGTGGGGTGCCAAGGTGCGCGAGGAACTGGAGCGGACAGCTCCTGTCAGTATCAGCATTGACGTGCAGGTAAGCGACGGCAAACTGAGTGTAAATACCCAGGTAATGGGAACCGATGGTAATACGGATGGTCACTTGCAGCTGTGGCTGGTAGAGGACGATGTCAACGCCTTCCAGCTGATGCCCGACGGCACACGTAACGATGACTATGTGCATCAACATGTCTTTCGGACTGCTTTGAATGGTACCTGGGGTGAGTCGCTGACCGTCAAGGAAGGAGAGACGCAGACCATTAATCATGATGGCATGGAGCTGAACGAAGCATGGAATGTTTCAAACCTTAGTGTTGTCGCCTTCGTCTATAACGACCAGGGAGTGCAGCAGGTAACGAAGAAGAAAGTAATCATTAATGAACAAGAATAAAAGAAAATGCGTATGAAGAGAATCTTTACTACTTTTTGTTTTTGTCTGTGCTTAGTATCGATAATGGCACAAAACCTGACGACGCTTGTCTTTGCCGACAAGGATGGCAAAGAGATAGCTGATGGAAGCGTAATTACAGCGAATACTACAGAAGAAGATGCGCTGGGCGAATTACTGGTTCCGTCAGGATTGTTTATAAAAAACCTGTCGTCAGAGTCGGTTGGAGTGCGTGTCAAATGTAATGTGACAACATTGGACAATGGGATTTTCCAGATTTGTTTCCCTGTCACATGTATCTCCAAGTCGGTAAAGGGTGCATTCGATACTGGTAGCGACCTTATCTCCAGTGGTGAGTTACGTAACCTCTTGACAGAGTGGATGCCAGAAACTTACGGAACTTGTAGCGTGACCTATCAGATAGAATTGATGAAACAGGTGAATCTTTTTCCTCCGACATTTGAGTCGTTAGAGATGGGGCCGAAGGTGACGGTCAATTTTGTCTATGCTGACCCGTCAGGGATTGACGAGGTTTCAACAACCGATGTCACCGTTATAGAGCGTTATGGCGCCAATGGCATGAGACTATCAGCACCACATAAAGGACTTAACATACTGAAGCTCAGTGATGGTAGGGTGGTCAAACAATATTACCGTTAATTATCTAAATAACCAATACATTATTAAACTTTTTTGCGTATGAAAAAATCATTACTATTTACTGTCGTATGGCTGATGTCCTTGGGAGTATTCGCACAGCCATTTGTGTTACGTAATGTTCTACAGAAGAACCAGAACGCCGTACCTGAAGTTATGAATAGTCCGAAAGTATTGAAGGCTCCTCAGCATGCTTTGTCTTCAGGTCAATACTATTGTGGACTCTATACTACAGATGAGTATGAAGAAATTGGTTCTGGACTCGTATCTATTTCTGGAGTATGTAAGGTAGGTACTCTTTTTGCTTCTGACATCTATCAGGGTTTCCTCAATTTCAAGGTGGTGGGCATGCGTGTGGCTTTATGCTGTAATGTCACACAGTTCAGTGTCTATATCAGCAAGACACAGAATGGAAGCGTATTAAATGCTACGACTGTTGTAGAGAAAAGTGTCGGCTCTGGCAAAACTGGTTGGAACACCGTTATGTTCGATGCCGCAGAGTGTTTCACCTTGTCTGGTTCTGACACTTACTTGACAGGTTATTCTTATTATCAGAAGAAAGGAACGACAGATGACTGTTACCCCATTTCGTATGTCGAGGGAACAAATCCTAACGCCGATCTTTTCGTCTATGCTAATATTCCAGCTTCTGCCGGAGGTTCCGGGCTTGGATGGTACGACGTTACTGGTGGCGGCTCACTTGCTGTTCAGTGGATTGTCGAGGGAGAATTGCCTGACCAGAATGTGATACTTAGCGATTTCAGTACTGAACAGTTTGTAAAGAGTGGTGGGAGTCTCCCTTGCAAGGTACAGCTGACCAATATGGGCAGTACTGCTATTAGCAGTGTTGGCTTCTCTGTGTCTGTGGATGGTGTAAATCTTTCAGAAGTATCTTCGACAGTGTCTGTCGCTTCTGCAGAGAAAAAGACTGCAACATTTAATGTGAACATTCCTTCGTCCATCAGTGTAGGGAAACACACCTTGAAGTTAGAGCTGTCAAAGATTAATGGTGCTGCTCCGACGGGTAACGTCGGTGGTACGCTGCCCGAAAAGGTGTTCCGTGTTTATGAATCTTCTGTTGCACGTCAGAAATACCTCATTGAGCATATTACCTCATGGACATGTACCTATTGCTATCTCGGATATAATGTGCTTAGAAAAATAGAAAGTTCACACGACGATGTGGCATGGGTAGCTGTACATGGTAATCAGAGTTCAAACCAAGACCCTTATTTCTTCAGCACTTGTAACGATATCTTATCTTATCTCAATGTTAGTGGTTTCCCATCGGCAGCTTATAACAGACTTTATATCACTGAGCTTGCTGAAGGACCTTCTTTGGCTTACGGATTGGGTTATAATGAGTCATTCACAGATCAGGCAGCTGATTACGTATATGGCTTAATGACCAGTTATAGTGCAAAGATTCCTTCGCAGGTGAAACTCGAGATAGAACAGTCTTACGACAAGTCTTCACGTAAACTGGACATCACTGTCAAGGGTACGGGTGTCAGCAAGGCTGCACAGGTTATTGATGACCACTGCATGTTCATCTATCTGACCGAGCAGGGACTGGTAGGACAACAATATAGCAGTGGGGCTTGGAATAATTCATTCGAGCATAACAACACACTTAGAGCAGTGCTTACTGATGTGTATGGTGACCAAATAACCTGGAGTGGAGACAACTTTACTTATACTACATCATACACTATTCCTGCAGACTATAACGCTGATAACTTGAGTATTACTGCTTTCATCGCACCCAAACCAAGCTCACAGATTGAAGAAATGGCAGTCAACAACTGTGAACGTGTAGCAGTTAATACCTCTTCTACGGGCATACAGACCATTGGTATGGGAGGTGACATCCATGAGGTAGCACGTTACACTCTCGATGGCAAACAGCTCACCGCTCCTGCCAAGGGTGTGAATATCGTACGCTTGAGCGATGGCTCTATACGTAAGGTTATCGTAAAGTAGATAAATCGATGATGGTCAGCTCTACCGTTTCCTTGTTTGTACTATAGGCAACATACAGCCGGCCATCAAAGACCAAGGATTTCGGATAGCTGTAACCCAAAGTCTTATATCTGCCGCTCCACTGTTGGGGCGGCAGTTTTGTTCCTCCCTCACGAAGCAAGTAGCCACGGTCAAAACATCTCCCGTCTTCTGAGAGAAGTAACGCAAGCGGATAGCGATGCTTGTTGCCACTTGGACAACCTACCAGAAAGGCCGTACCATCAGGAAGGTTTCCTGCACTTTGCTTCACTCTTGCATCGGGGATATTGGTCTTTATGGCTGGTGTCCAGTTCTCACCCTCGTCGTAACTCATCGATGCTAACTTGCAATACGTTCCCTTTTGGTCCCTGAATACCATGACCAGCGCACCATCGCGGCATACATATTGGCTGGGTTCCAACTCACGGGACTGGTGTCCCATGTCCTGTGAATCAAAATGCCCTTTATGCCAGCCGCTTCGGCCTGTCGGGTCGTCACTATAGACAGGCTGCAGGTGTAAGCCGGGCTGAAAATGGACGGCTCCTATCAGGCGGCCGCTCGTAAGAAGGGTAGGGTCCTGCTCTATGATACCATTCATATTACTTCCGTCCGCCATGGTCACATGTCGCAGTGTTGTCCATTGTTCACCGTCAGTCGTTTCCTTATAACATACATATCCGCCTTTTGGCTCTAAAGCTTTCGGCCATATGTTAATGAAGGCTATCAGTGTGTCGTTCGTGCTGATCCATCCACCTGACGTGCAGTAAGTGCTGTCGTTTGCCTCGGCTATCATGCGGGGTGATGACCATGTCTTGCCATTATCCTCACTCATGCTATATACAACGCTGGTTTCTGGTGCGTCTTCGTCAGTCACCGAGCGTTGCCACATGCAGTATAACTTTCCTTTGAAGGCTGTTATCACAGCTCCGTTGGCATAGTGGTAGTCATTTTCTTTTGGTGAAAAGATGGTCACAGTATGCACTGTTGCCTCTCGTAAACCGAGTGTTGAGGCTTGTGTGGTGTCCAACAGACCATCTGAAATATAGGGTAGGGGATTTTGTGCTGTTACCTGGTTTGACAGACAGAACAACATACAAATAACGATGTAGGATAATCTACGCATAGGCAGTTCTTGTATAATGGTGTTTCTTGAAGTAAGACAATAAATAATAGATGCACCCTAAGATAACATATATCAACGCTACTTGCAGTTTCGAGGGATGCAATTGGTCAATACTCGACAGTGGTAAGCCGGCAATCCATGACGTCCAACTGTTCAACCACGATGCCAGTGTACTCGGGATAAAAGCTACCAGACTCTGAACCATTGGCCACCAGCTGAACAGTAACATACATAACATGCTGTAAAGCAGAATGGTCGTCAGCGGAATGGCTACATAGTTGGCCAATAGAAACCATACAGAGAAACGACCAAAATAGTATGCTACCAAAGGAGCTGTTCCTGCCTGCGCTGCTATGCTCACAATGGTTGGAGACCAGATGATTCGCCATATCTTCCCTTTCGGACTCCATAAGGGGACGAACAGTAATATCGACAGAACGGCAGTGAAAGACAACTGAAATCCTATGTCAAACAATGCCGAGGGACTTGCAATAATAATGATGAGTGCTGTCAGCAGCAGCGTGTTCAGCGGAGATTTGCTACGATTCAGCAACGTCACAAAGCTATAGATTGTAATCATGATAGCCGCACGTAAAACGCTTGACGTCATACCTACCATCAGAACAAATACCCAGATGCTGCACACTATCAGTAACTCGTTAAGAACTTGGTAACGCCTGTTATGGAACAACAGCGAAAGAAACATGTAGATGATACCTAAATGAAGACCGCTCAGGGCTAACAAATGTGACATGCCCGCTATAGAGTAACGCTCGCGTTGAGCCTTGCTGATGGTACTCTTGTCACCAAGTGTCAGCGCTGCCAGAATAGCGTATTCATCATCGTCGATGATAGTGGAACGAAGTCGTGCCAAAACTTTGTGACGTAGCTGCAGGAAGTAAAGACGAACCCTGTCGGTCCGATGAAGACCGTCTAACGGCACAGTCTTGCGAGACCAATACCTGCTGCCTGCGAATATCTTGCCGGAATAATTGCTCGTAGAAGGCATGCTGTCGATGTCACCATTAATTTGCAGACCGTCACCCAGCAGTAATGTTCTACTTCTGTCGTCTTTCAGCAGCGTCAGACGTAGTTTCTCACCGCTCTTTGCCGTCAGAACGTCCATCACTATTGTCTTCTCACGTTCCGAAGGCTCTGATACGATGACCACGTCCATTGTTACTCTCTTCCCAGACAATGTGCTCAGCTCACTATTATGCTGTATTTCCCATAACAGCCAGCCTGTCAGTATGCACGATAGTGCAACAAACACTGACTGTAAACGGTTAAAGCGGCAGGTTAATACTGAAGCTGCCAGGAAAATAAGGGTTGCCACAAAGACATATCTGACTGGTACAGAGAGGTAATAACCCATGACAATGCCGCCAGCAATACATATCCCGGGGAACAGTAAAGGGACAGACTCATACCATGCTTTACTCTTGACACTCATCAGTTATCGGCTTTCCAGTTCTGCCTTCACATATTTTGGGGTATAGCCCTTAACGCTCTTCGCTATCTCCGACGGACTGCCCGTTGAAAGTATTTCACCACCACGACGACCGCCTTCAGGACCCATGTCTATAATGTAGTCGGCCTCACATATCACGTCCAGGTTGTGTTCAATGATGATGACTGTGTTGCCGCGCTCTTTCAGCCGATGAACAACGTCCATCAATATGCGGATGTCTTCAAAGTGAAGACCTGTCGTGGGCTCGTCAAGTATATACAGCGTCTTGCCCGTATCACGCTTCGACAACTCTGTTGCCAGTTTCACACGCTGACTCTCACCGCCACTCAACGTCGTCGATGGCTGACCCAGTTTGATGTATCCAAGACCAACGTCCTGTATCGTCTTTATCTTACGCAATATCTCTGGAACGTTCTCAAAAAACTCTACAGCTTGGTTAATGGTCATGTCTAATACGTCTGCTATTGACTTGCCTTTGTAACGCACTTCTAACGTCTCACGGTTATAACGCTTGCCGTGACATTCCTCGCAGGCTACTAACACGTCCGGAAGAAAATTCATCTCTATCGTCTTGTAACCATTACCACCACATGTCTCACAACGGCCCCCCTTTACATTAAACGAAAAACGTCCGGCCTTGTAACCACGGATCTGAGCCTCTGGTAAATGGACAAACAATGAACGTATGTCACTGAACACACCAGTATAGGTCGCAGGGTTTGAACGTGGAGTTCTTCCGATAGGACTCTGATCTACGTTGATGACCTTGTCTATATACTCTATACCCTCTATAGAGTCATAGGGCATGGGCTGTTTCAGAGAATGGTAAAAATGCTTTGACAGTATAGGATAGAGCGTCTCATTTAT
The DNA here is from genome assembly GCA_017423565.1 of Prevotella sp. Classification (GTDB taxonomy): domain Bacteria; phylum Bacteroidota; class Bacteroidia; order Bacteroidales; family Bacteroidaceae; genus Prevotella. The sequence goes on from JAFPED010000197.1 coordinate 8,179, forward strand.
CAATGTCGATTTGCCCGAACCGCTCACGCCCGTCACTACAATCAGCTCTCCTAAAGGAAAAGTTACGTCTATACCCTTCAGGTTATTACCACGGCAACCGCAAAGCTTCAAATAGTGCTTTGCTTTTCCTTCGCAAGGTTCTCCTTCACCGTGCTTTGCGGTTCCAACACAAGCTCCCCCTTCACGTAAGTAACGACCAGTCAGTCCATCGCTCTTAACCAAATCAGAAGGAGTACCCTGAAACACTACCTCACCTCCCTTACGGCCTGCCCTCGGACCAATGTCTATCACCCAGTCGGCAGCAAGCATCATGTCACGGTCGTGCTCTACAACAATCACCGTGTTACCTAAGTCACGCAACTCCTTCAGTGACCTGATCAGACGGTCATTGTCACGTTGGTGCAATCCTATGCTCGGCTCATCAAGTATATATACAACATTCACCAATTGTGAACCTATCTGAGTCGCCAGACGAATACGTTGACTCTCACCACCTGACAATGAACCCGAAGAACGGTTCAGCGACAAATAGTCCAGGCCTACATCCAACAGAAAGTCCAGGCGAGTCCTAATCTCTTTCAATATCTCATGAGCTATCTTTCCCTGCTGACTGTCCAGATGCAGCTCTGCTTCGTCTAACCATTCTCGCAATTCGCCTAAATCCATCTCAGACAACTCAGCTATGTTCTTGTCCCATATCTTGAACGACAGAGACTCCTGCTTCAAACGATGACCATGACATACAGGACATACTGACTCCGAAGAAAACTGCTGAGCCCACTTCTCTCCACCAACAGTGTTCGCAGGCTTTCCTGCTGAGTCTCCCATCACGTCTCGCAGGTATTTCATCACACCCTCGTAATCCGTGAAGTAGTCACTCGAGGTATGAACCAAATCCTTGTCTATACGAACACGATCCAGCGAACCATATAGGATTTCGCTCATGGCTTCATCACCTATCTCACTGATAGGAGTCTTCAGCTCGTAACCCCATTTCCGGAGCAATGACTCTATCTGCCAGAAAATCAGTTCTCTCTTGTAGCTTCCCAAGGGAGCAATACCACCCTCGTATATACTTAGACTGCGGTCTGGTATCACCTTACTCATGTCCGGCTCTATCACATACCCGAGACCCTTGCAACGTTCGCAAGCACCCATCGGAGAGTTAAACGAAAAACTGTTTGGTGCAGGGTCGCTGTATGACATACCCGTTGTAGGACACATCAGACGCTTAGAAAAATACCGCACAGCACCTTGCTGTTCTTCCGCAAGGTCCATCACCATCAACAGTCCGTCACCCTCCTTCATCGCACGGTTGACACTTTTTCGCATGCGAACGGCGCCTTGCGATTCAACGTCAAGGTCCCCGTCAACCTTCAGCCTGTCAACAACAACTTCAATATGATGTGTCTTGTAACGGTCAACCTTCATACCACGAGTCAGCTCCAACAGTTCACCGTCAACACGGACATGAAGATAACCCCTGCGACGCAACGATTCAAATAACTCACGGTAATGACCCTTACGGTTCACTACAACAGGAGCCAGCAACAAAATCTTATGACCATCATACTCCTCCAATATGTGCATAACAACCTCATCCTCACTCCATTTCACCATCTCCTCTCCTGTTCGCCAGCTATAAGCCTTACCGGCACGGGCAAACAATAAACGAAGATAGTCATACACCTCAGTCGTGGTACCTACAGTAGAACGGGGATTCTTGTTCGTCGTCTTCTGCTCTATACTGATAACTGGAGACAAACCTCTTATCTCGTCAACGTCGGGTCGATCCATCACACCAAGAAAATGACGAGCATAAGCAGAAAAAGTCTCTATATAACGACGTTGACCCTCAGCAAACAATGTGTCAAAGGCCAACGATGACTTGCCGGAACCGCTCAAACCGGTTATCACGGTCAGACTACCGCGAGGAATACGTACGTCGATATTCTTCAGGTTATGAACACGGGCACCATATACCTCTATCCAGCCCTCTTCAACAGCGCCTTGCGTTTTTGCCGCAAGGTCTCTATTCTCTATTTTCTCCATTAATAACCCCTCGAACTACATTCACATCCTTCCTGATCTTATGCGTCACGCCGTCAGAACCTTTAGCCGTTACCAATACAAAATAAGTGCCGTCCTTCACTGCACGGCCACCGTAAGTGCCGTCCCAGGAACCATTAACGTCATTCCACTCATATAAACGCTGCCCCCAACGGTTAAATATAATAGCACGAAACTCAACAATACCTCGAGACGACTTAACACGATATACATCGTTCCAACCGTCATCATTCGGAGAAAAAGCATTAGGCATATTGATGTAACTGACACCAGTACTGTCTGCTACAGATGTGCTGTCTGACAATGACTCCTGACCACATAACAACAAACTTATGTGAAGCAGGACATATACAATTAACATTTTCTTCATGAATCACTTCCTTTTTATTCTTACAATCTGCAAAGTTACGAAAAAAGGTTGACTTTAGAAAATAATTATAGAGTATTAACGCAGAATGACCGTAAATAAAAGGCAATCAAGGGAAATATGAGGTGTTCAACAAAGTCGCTCTTGCATGGCAAAGAAGTTCAGTCTTAGACTGTATGCAAATGTCATGACAAAAGGACGTGCCCGCATTCCTTTGGAAATACTGTCAAAACCGGCTGAAGGCGATATCCACAAGTATTCTGCAAACGCTATCGAAAGGGTTAAGATAGGGTGGGGGAATGAACGTCCCCTGAAGATAGAGATACACATGAGGGCAGAGGTAGGCTTCTTCAAAGTCGAAGAAGTCCTGATTCCCAAGATTCAGTCGAGTCCTGCCAAGAGCTTGTTGGAGTTGTATGCAGGAGTTGAGGGTGAAGAAATGAAACGGTATATGTAATGTCAAGTCTAATTGCTGATCCTATTATCTAACCCAATAATTTTAAAAAGATATAGGCAAAGTGTTATATTTATCAAAAAGATTTTGTATCTTTGTCGCCAGATTATAAAATAAAGACGATTATGATAGGAACAGCAACACCAAGTGTAAGCCCCGACACGTTCACGCTGACCGTGCCGAAGGCCGACGTGAGTCTTTTCAAGTCGATTGCCAAGAAGATGGGTTGGAAGATTGAGCGCAAACGTTCGGCAAAGCCTCGTCTCTACGACCCTGAGACGGGCGATAGTCTGAACGATGCAACGATGAAGGTCATTGAGGATGCACGGAAGGGGAAGGATGTCATAGAGGTCGGATCGATGGATGAATATCTGGAGTTGGTAAAAAACTTATAACCGACGATGGCAAAGTTCTCGCTGAAACTCACCAAACGCTATCTGCGTGATTTGAAGTTGGCTCGCAAGCGCGGCATGGATGAAAGCCTGCTGAACGAGATTATCGTAAAGCTGCTTGATGACGTGCCCCTGCCGGAGAAGAACCGCGACCACCAGTTGCACGGTGACTACGAAGGCTACCGCGAGTGTCACATCACTCCGAACTGGCTGCTCATATACGTCAAGGACACCGACATCAAGATTATCTCACTCTCGCGGACAGGCACTCACTCCGACCTGTTCGACAAAAAGAACAAACTGAAAGCAAAATGAGCGGATTGAACGACAGACATAAAATGCTCCGTTCTCATACTTCATATGCTTTTGGGTGCAAAGTTACAAACTTTTTCTATATAGCATCCTTTTAATTTGAATTCCTGTGTATAGTCTCCAAAAAAGACCGCCACGACAGACGGCCTGTAAGATATAATAATATGGAGAAACAAAGGGCGGGAACCGTGAGCCGAGGATGTCGGCACGGGTTCCCGCTTTTGTTACATTGAACCTGTCCCCATGATTCCCTCGCCATCATGAGTTATATACCGCAGCGTTACATGCGCCGTGCAGACTTTGACACGCAGGACACCATGCGCCATTTGCTCGACTTCAAGGCTGGTCGCAAGTATGCAAACAAGTGGGCTGCAGACCTTGTGGCAAGGACACTCGCACCGATGGACTTGACCAATACCATCATCGTGTGCATCCCTGCCAGTTCTTGCTTAGGCAAGCGATCGGAGGTCGAGCGGCGAGCAGACCAACAAGCGCAGGTACAAGCGTTTCTCCGCAAGCGTATGTGAGAAATGCAAGGCTATCAACGGCTTCGAGCATATCCAGGTTATCGGCAAGCGTAAGAAAGTGCATATCAGTCGCAAGCACGACAAGCAGACCGCAAGCAACGTTCAGATAGACGCTGACTACTTCAAAGGCAAGCGTGTCTTGCTGATTGACGACATCTGTACGACCTGTGCCACCGCCAACGCATTCATCGAGCAGATGCAGAAAGCAGGAGCAGACGTGCGCATGACCCCCTTTCTCGCCAAGACCAAGAGTTATCGCAGATTTGAGCATCCCCGCCAAACGGGGAAGCGGCGTAAGCCAAAGGGACACAAAGAAAAGACCGCCTCGACGGACGGTCTATTATATTAATAATGTGGGAGAACGGATGTAGGATTCCTATTATCTTCTGACCACCTTCTTCTGGCCATTCTGGATGTAGATGCCGTCGGTCGTGACGTTCTCTACACGTTGGCCGCTGAGATTATAGGTGGAACCGTCGGCAGAGCGGGTTGCGCTTACAGACCTGACGGCCGCGCTGGAGTTGTCCTTGGTGAGCGTATAGCTCTGCCCGTCGTAGGTCTTGACCTTCAGCGTTGTTGGCGTGAGTTCCTCTATTATGAAATGCATGGCGTAACTGTCGTCAACCCAGATGTGAAGTTTATTGTTATTTGAAATATAATAATCCGGTACTCTTTCTATTACCGTCTTTTCTCCACCATTCTTGTCAATTGTTGTTACCGTCATTATTCCACAAGTATATGTTTTGTTAGTGCGAGTATATTCTCCAGGACCCAAACTGATACTTTCGATGTTAATGATACCCAACGGAGCATAGGCCAAGCCTGTTGTTGTCCATGTACCTACGAGGTCAGCCTCGTCAAACGTCTGTGCATTTGCACTCACTGCCGACAGGAGCAGTAAAAGGAATAAATACTTTCTCATAATCGTTGAATTTTAATTTGTTA
>JAFPED010000198.1 GCA_017423565.1 Prevotella sp.
ACCTCAGCCACACCTTCTATATTTGTGACGTCAGAGTTGGGGTTGCCGAAGGTCTCTGCGTAGATAGCCTTGGTGTTAGGTTGGATGGCTGCTTCCAAAGCGGCGAGGTCATTCACCTTGACGATGGTGTTTGAAATACCCAGATTTGCCAATGTATGGGTGATGAGGTTAAACGAACCGCCATACAGGTTGTCGGCAGCTACGATGTGGTCGCCGGCACCGACAATATTCTGCAGGGCGTAAGTTACTGCTGCAGCACCGCTGGCAACTGCCAGACCTGCAACGCCACCTTCCAAGGCTGCTACGCGATCTTCGAACACTCCCTGTGTCGAATTGGTCAGACGACCGTAGATATTGCCTGCGTCGCGCAGTCCGAAACGGTCGGCGGCATGCTGTGAATTACGGAACACGTAACTCGTGGTCTGATAAATGGGTACGGCACGTGCGTCAGTTGCGGGGTCGGGCTGTTCCTGTCCTACATGCAATTGTAAAGTCTCGAAGTGAAGTTTCTTGTTGCTCATAATCTTTCAGTTTTTATTGTTAATACTTTATTTTCTGATTCACACTGCAAAGGTACGGCGAAAACTTCATACCCGAAATAGCACAAATGGGGCATTCTGCATACCACGATTGTGGTATTCTGGCAGAATGCCCCATATTATATATAAGGTGTAACGCCTTTTCGGCTATTTCAGCAGACTCTGAATGAAGGCCCATTCGCTCTCAAACGACTTTACTTTGATGAGCGACTGGTGGGTGACGATATACTCAGAGAGACCCTCGCGAGGAGCCCCCTCATGCCAGTCGTAGGTATAGCCTAACTGAGTCCAGGGCAGGGGACTGTCGTCTTCGTAGGCTGACGCGAAGCTATAGCGATACCACTCACGGAAGTTGGTCTCACCAACCTTGAATTTCTCGTCAGCATAAGAAGGGAATTCCAGTCCGGCTGATGTGGTAGTGATGTCTGGATCGTGGGCAGGGCGGAACATGTAAGAAGGGTCAGCATAGAACTGTACCATGATGTTATAGTCGCAGTCGGGACTTAGTCCGTACATCTGGATCATACGCATATGGGCAGCCACACTGTCGAGTCCTTCGTAGGCATCCTTCTTGCGAAGCCAATCGACGGGCAGAGTTACCCATGTGCCAAGTTCACGGTCAATGCGGTAAACGCCCTCGCCGCTAAAGAAGCGCTGCAGACGGCTGGAGTCAACCAGTGTTACCACCAGTACCATGTCCTTGCCGTCAATATTGGCCCATTCTTCACCAGGAGTACCTTTCTTTACAGGCATCAGGTTCTTGGAAACTTCCGAGGGATTGGCTTCCTTGGCATCCGTGATGGCTGCATCGAGTTGTGCCAACAAGAGTGAGTCGTTCTCATACCAAGGTGTTCCGTTTTCTACGTTTTCTACCTTCTCTACTGTCAAGGTTTCTTTGTCCTTTAGCAGCCACCAGCCGCCTGCAATTACTGCCACAATGGCAATTGCGATGAGTACTTTTTTCATAACTAACTATAATGATTAATGTTTAAAAATCTGATTGATCAACATCTCCGGCAACATCGGCAGGGTGGAGCCCAGGCTCTACAGCCTCTTCGCTCTTGATGAGTTCAAGGTTGGTCTGCTCAATGACGCTCAGTTTGATATTGTTATTGTTGGTGCCCGGGTGATACCAAGGCTTGCTGCTGAAGTAGTCTTTCAGGTCTTTCGATTTGAAGACATAGCCATGACGCGCCAGAATCTCATTACGCATCAGTCGTAGCTGCTCTCTTGGAATGTTCATCAGATAGGGTGTGTTCAGCAGTCTGATGCAAATCTCGTTTTCCCAGTTGGCTTTTTCCAATCTGCGCTGCTGTTCCTGACAGTTGTCTTCGTTATCGGGTGTCAGTATCATGGTCCACATTGTGTCACCGTTCTTTTTGCGAACAGCCAGGAAATACATACCGTCTTTGCGGACATACTGCACTCGCTGATTGAATTCTGCAAAGCGGATAGGACACTCGTCAGCCTGACGACTGGGAATAATCTTGTATTCTCCGTTCTTGCCTTCCACTTTTTCCAGTGTCATCTCGTTGTCTTGGGGAGTCGTCATATAGACATACTTACCCATCCTCACCTCTTGAACGGTATATAAACTATTACCATCAAAGAAGGCGTCTCCCTTCTTAATCGTCTGTGCCTGCATACCCAGTGTGGCCAGCAGTGCAACCATCATCATTGATAAGCGTTTTCCCATATTGTATGTGTTTTTAGTTTTAAGCAAAATAATAGAAATGGATGACATAATATCCCTTATTGTAATCGTTGTCGAGTTCCGGTTTCATGATTTGAGTCATGATGTTGTAATCGCTCAGCGACTCCACCTTTACCGTACCGTTGGGCAGTTTTTTATCTGCTATGTGGTAACTCCCATTCACATCAACCAGACCGTAAGCCAGTGCTTTCTCGAAGAATCGGTCTGCATCAGCCTTGCTCTTAAAACAGATGGCTGCCTGTGTCGATGTGTCCTGTTGATAGTAGAAATAGCAGCTGTGGGCAGATGTACTGATGATTTCATAACCGAAATCCAGTGGTTCCCCTTTCTCTACACCCCAGCCATATACTGTAACACTCGTATCAGCATCTCCTTCTTCGGCAGGTTCGCTATTTGCAGAATAAATGGGCGATAGTCCGCATTTCTTGGCAGTGTCGTCGTTGGGAGTCTTGAGCAAGGCAACAAAATCATCGAAGTTAAGTTGATTGAAAAACTTGTTGAAGGCTTGTTCGTCCTCGTTGGGTGCATCTGCAACGGCAATGCTTTCTTTATCTGCTAGTGCTGAGTCTGTCTTGTTAGCATCACTTGCCGCCTGTGCAGCCTTATTGCCACAAGCGGACATCGTCATCGTGATAGTCAGGAGTAAAATAGATTTCTTCATATTGTTCTGGTTTTTGGTTCGTTGGCAAAGGTAATAATAAGTCTTCAAACTGCCAAAGGAAAATTCGTTTTTCTTCGTTTTTGGGGTTGAAACTTTTTCTTCAAGCAAAAAAGGCTTCCGAGTGGGAAGCCTTTTTATGATGTGTAGTCTGAGTTTATCTTGAGGGGTGCAGATACCAGTCGGCATGTTCCTCACCATTCGATTTCACCCAAGGCAGGAATGATGGATATAAGTCGCTGATCTTAACACTCTCGTTCTTACGCAACAGCAGTGTCTCCTTGAAGGTGTCGATGCTGACTCCCTCCAGATAGAAGGCGAAAGGATAGTTGCTATTTCGAACGTAGTATTTTCCTTCTGCAGGAACTGACTTGTCGTCTAAAGTTCCGAAGTAACCTGTTATCATCTTTGAGGTAGGAGCCTCGAAAGGAATGTGAACCTCCCAGCGTCCTTCGCCTTCTGTGCGATAGATGAAAGGCTGGATAGAAGCAATATTGCTGGGCTCAATTCCTGTTTTGTAAACCAATTCCAAGATATAGGTTGTACCCAACTCACCCGTGATGTCGTTTGTCAACAGATAGGTGTTGCCGTCCTTGATAAAGACAACCTCTGTCGTGTCCTTTGACTCTGGATCGACTTTCTTCATCTTGATGCTTGAAGGATTCTTCTTGGTGTTCAGTGTCACGGCAAGGCCCGACTTCAGCTCAACATAGTTCTGATAAGTGGTCAGATAGAAGGTCTCCTTGAGAATCTTATATTTGAGAGTACTTCCGGACTTCACGGAGAAAACCTTCTCGTGAGTTGCTTCTACCAGCGCGTCATTCAGGTCGTAGTCACCCTGTGAAGGCCACAGGTCCTCAAAAGCATAGACACCTGTTGTCGAGGCTTTCTTTTCCTCAATCTTTGGCAGCTCCTGGAAAACATCAGCAGGCTTCAGTGCAATAATGACATCGTCGTAGTCCTGGTCGTTGCAAGCATCCTCAAAGCCTACGATGGCATATTC
>JAFPED010000199.1 GCA_017423565.1 Prevotella sp.
GACTTCAAATACCACGTTGAGTGACGATAATAGTAATCGTAATCCCCCCAGCTATTGACCATGCGGTTACAGCTTGGAGGTACACCATTGACATCTGCACTGAACACTTTCTTGCCGTCAACAAATAGCTGTGTCAGTCGGATGCCATAGTGGTTAGACGAGTTCTGCATATAGTCATCAGCATAGATGCCAATGCCAATGTCACCCCACGCCGTACCATCTTCTTTCAGCTCCTGAACATCAGCAGAATGACAATACACACCTCTTCCACGCTGTGGATAGACTCTGATGCCATGTAGCTTTGGAGCGACGCTGTCATTAACATATGTTCCTAAGAACTCCAGAGGGTCAAGCATCGACCATGTAGCTGTTTCACGAACTTCCAGATGCAAATGAGGCCCAAAGCTGTATCCTGTATTTCCACTAAAGGCTATTAGCTGTCCTTTCGACACAGGACAATCAACAGCTGTCAAACGTACGTCTGCCTCATACTGCTCATGCTCATACTGCCACTTCTTCAGGAGCGACTCCAAGCGAGGAGAAAAGCGTTGCAGGTGGCCATAAATGCTGGTATAGCCCTCAGGGTGAGTGACATATACCGCATTGCCATAACCACTCATGCTAACAGTGATACGACTGACATAGCCATCACCAATAGCACGTACAGCCTTTCCCTCAACACTTTCAGTGCGCAAGTCCAATCCTCCATGAAAATGGTTGGGACGAGGCTCACCAAAATTGCCCGCCAATGATATCTCGTGAGTCATTGGCGGAATAAAAGTGGTCTGCGCAAAAAGCAGCAAACTGGCAAACAACGACGTCAACATGCCTTAAAGCTCATGTCAAGTCCCTTCACACTATGTGTCAGTGCACCCACGGAAACGAAGTCAACCCCCTGCTCGGCATAGTCTCGAATGGTATCAAACGTGATGCCCCCACTCGACTCTGTCTCGAAACGGCCTCCAATCATTTCTACGGCCTTCTTCGTATCGGCTACAGAGAAGTTGTCGAGCATGATTCTATCAACACCGCCATGCGTTAACACCTGATTCAGTTCTTCGAATGAACGGACTTCTATTTCTATCTTCAAATTAAGATGCTTCTCTTCCAGATAACGGTGACAGCGGTCGATGGCTTCAACTATACCTCCGGCGAAATCCACATGGTTGTCCTTCAATAGAATCATGTCGAACAGACCAATGCGATGGTTGCAACCACCTCCAATCTTTACAGCTTCCTTCTCCAGCATACGCATGCCTGGAGTAGTCTTACGGGTATCGAGGACACGAGTGTGAGTACCTTGCAAGCGTTCTACATAACGATGAGTCATCGTCGCTATACCACTCATACGCTGCATGATATTAAGCATCAGACGCTCAGTCTGCAACAACGAACGAACCTTGCCCGTCACAACCATAGCGATATCTCCTTTCTTCACCTCTGTGCCATCACCCATCAGCACCTCTACCTTCATGGTAGGGTCAAAGCGTCGGAACACCTCCTTCGCTACTTCTACACCTGCCAGGATGCCATCTTCCTTGATGAGTAGATGACTCTTTCCCATAGCGTCTTCGGGAATACAACACAAAGTGGTATGGTCACCATCGCCTATGTCCTCAGCAAAAGCGAGGTCTATCAAGCGATCAACTAATTCTTCTACAGATAACATAGATGTGATAGTTTTAAATAGTTTGCGTATGTTTATTACAGGTAAATACCCAGACCGATTCTGAAGCCTATCTTACTGAAGTCCTTGTGGTTCTTGAAGGACTGCTCATAATAAATCTCAGGCTCTACAGTCACAGAACCATTAAGGAAGAAAGCATAACCAACCTGAACAGTAGGCATGAAGTCGTTATAATCTTCAGCGTGCTTGAATGTCACACCAGCGCCAAGGAACAGGCCATTCTGAATAATATAGTAACGGCCACCGGCACCAACAGTGAGTGCATCAGAGATGTCCGTCTGGGTTTCATACGAAGCCCATCCCGTAGCCATCAGGTTATCACTGAGCAAATAGCCACCCTTTGCCATTACGCCAAGATGGCCTTTCTCAGAACCGCTATAACTCAGATTAAGTCCGGTCAGCGATGCTCCTACATACTTCTTACCCTGCTCAAACTGAGCACTTGCAGCCACTGATATCAACAGTGCCACCATCATTAATGTTAGCTTTTTCATACTATTTCACGTTATTATTAGTTTTACGATATTTCGATAACCAAAGGAGGAACCAACCATAAGCAATCACACCGGTAACGCAAGCGATGCAGGCGGCATAGAGGTCGTTCAGACTCAGTACCTTTTCTGACAACAGATAGGTTACACTGACAATCGTCATGAACAACGCTGGTATCAGTGTAATGATATAGTTCTTTCCTTGCTGCACCAGATAAACCGTGATTGCCCACAGCGTGAAGACTGACAACGTCTGATTGCTCCATCCAAACCAACTCCATATTACATCAAAGCCTTCAGGATTCGACATCTGCCATATCAGCAGAGCGATAACAGCAGCGAACATTGGAACACAGACGTACAAACGTTTCTTGATGCTCTTCTGCTCCAGATGTATAAAGTCAGCAATAATCAGACGAGCAGAACGTAATGCCGTATCGCCACTGGTAATCGGCGCTGCTACTACACCTAAGACAGCAAGTATGCTACCAAAGAAGCCCAGCCAGTTCTCACAAACCATGTTCACGATAGACGGGGCCTTACTCAGTATCTGCTCACCACCTGCCATCTCCTGATAACCTGGTGTTGGCTCATTATAGAAGAAATACATGGCCACGGTAGCCCATATCAGTGCTACCAAGCCTTCTGTAATCATTGCACCATAGAAAATAGGACGTCCCAACTTTTCCGACTTCACGCAACGTGCCATCAACGGGCTCTGCGTTGCATGGAAACCACTGATGGCACCACAGGCGATAGTAATAAACAGACAGGGGAAGATGCTCTTTGTCGTCAGCGATGCTTCACCAACGCCTTCCCATACCTCTGGGATATCAGGCATCTTGACAAACAACATCACCATCAGAGAGACAGCCATAAACAGTAGCGAGAAAGCAAACAACGGATATACCTTGCCTATAATCTTGTCTATTGGCATCATCGTGGC
>JAFPED010000021.1 GCA_017423565.1 Prevotella sp.
AGGAATTGAGACGATACTTGAAACGAGCGTATGTAGTGAACCCGACTGCAGACTTCAACCGTTCACCAGTGACTCAAATAGCCGGCATGCCGTATGACCTGATGACAATGATTGTGAAGGGAAGGTAGGAGAGATGAAAGGTGAAAACTTAAAAATTAAACATTAAAAATTAAAGATTAAACATTAAACATTGAGGATTATAACTGGTAAATACAAGGGACGTCATTTCGACATTCCACGAACATTTAAGGCAAGACCGACGACGGACTTTGCCAAGGAGAACATTTTTAATGTGCTCAACGGATATATAGACTTGGAAGGCAAGGACGCACTGGACTTGTTTTCCGGTACAGGCAGTATTACACTGGAGTTGCTGTCAAGAGGCTGTGAACGCGTAACCAGTGTGGAACTGGACCGTGACCACCACCGTTTCATCTGCGAATGTGTAAACAAGTTACAGGGTAATCATCAATCACAATCACCCATTCTCAATTGTCAATTAATACGCGGTGACGTGCTGCGTTTCGTAAAATCGTGTAAGGTGCAGTACGACCTTATATTTGCCGACCCACCCTATGCCATGAAGGAGTTGCCGGAGATACCTAACCTCATCTTGGATCGTCAGCTGCTCAAGCCCGAAGGCCTGTTGGTCTTCGAGCATGGCAAGCAAAACGATTTCAGCCAGCATCCACGTTTTGTGGAGCACCGTCAGTATGGCAGTGTGAACTTCTCGCTGTTCAGATAACAACAGTTATTCTGGCAACAGCAGCACGGTAACGCTGCGTGCTGCCTGAGCACCCATCACCAACACCTGCGCAATATCGGCCGTCTTCGACGGTCCACTGATGAACGTGCCATAGCCATAGTCATTAAACTCAATGCGCTTGTATGCCTCGTGCATATTATTGACTATCTGGCTCTTTGGCAACAGAATAACCAGATTCTCGGAGATAAAGCAAACGGCTTTCTCCTTTGTTTCCTGTGGCACCCAGATGCAGCCATTCTCTGCCACGCCGAACTTACCACGGATAATACCTACATCAGTTCCGTTGAGGTCGCGCGCACGTCCCACAGTATCAGGGTTTCGTGTGGCAATAGTGATTTCAGGCAGGTTCGAAGCTATCTCCTTGGCATCGGGGAAGAGCTCACGTATCAGTTGGTTGATGTCACGTCCAGCCTCCACCTCAAGCACCTGTCCACCAACATTCTCACTCATACGGATAAACTGTACCAGGACATCAGGATAGGTGACGGCCTTGATATCATCGAGCGAAGGCATGTCGAACTTCTCGCGTACGTTGGCACGGAACTTCTTTAGTATATCTTCTTTACTACTCATCTTCCTTATTTACGATTTGACGATTTACGATTTATTTACGATTCTATCTATTTATCCTTCAGCTCCTTGAACTGGGTGTGGAACGGTTTCTTCGGGAACTTGAACATGTCGTGACCAGCAGCCCACGGATTGAGGGAGCAGTTGATGAGGAACGGCGGTATGACATTAGCCACTGGCGACACTGCTGTTGCCATCTTGTAGATGGAAGGTGAGCCAAATAGCACACTCATGCCACGACACATCATCTTCTTCTCTGAGTTGGCAGTGCCAAGCTTGTCAAGTTTCTGACGCCACTTGTATATCTGGTCGCCCAAGTCAATCTTCACTGGACAAACCGACTGACAGCTGAGACAAAGCGTACAAGCCGAGACGTTGCCGGAGTGATGCCACGGATTGCGCAGCATGCCCAAGTTAATGCCTACAGGTCCTGGAATGAAATAGCTATAAGAATAGCCGCCAGAACGACGATAAACCGGACAGGTGTTCATGCACGAGCCACAGCGTATGCATTTGAGCACTTCCCAGTGGTCAGGATTGCCCACCCATTCGGAGCGTCCATTATCAACGAGGATGATATGCATCTCCTTTGCCGTTGGACGTGCTTTACGGAAGTGTGACGTATAAGTGGTGGTAGGCTGTCCTGTACCTGCACGGCAGAGCATACGCTGGAATACTGCCAGACAGTCGTAATTAGGGATGACCTTCTCCAAGCCAATGGCAGCAATATGGAGCTTGGGGCACGACGTGGACATGTCGGCATTACCCTCGTTGGTACATACCACGATGTCGCCTGTAGCAGCTATACCGAAGTTGGCACCCGTCATACCTGCATCGGCAGTAAGGAACTCATTGCGCAACGACAGACGTGCCATATAAGTAAGGTACGTTGGGTCGTGGTTGCCTTTCTCCTTGGAAATACCTTTTTCTTCAAACAGCTCACCCACGTCATCATGGTTCAGATGGATGGCAGGCATAACGATATGAGAAGGTTTCTGACCTTTCAGCTGAATGATTCGCTCACCCAGATCAGTCTCAACCACCTCGATGCCACGCTGCTCCAGATAAGGGTTCATCTCGCACTCTTCGGTGAGCATCGACTTTGACTTCACCATCTTCTTCACGTCGTGTTGCTTCAGGATGCCATAGACTATCTCATTGAACTCTTCAGCATCCTTGGCCCAATGGACGATAACGCCATTCTTCTCGGCATTGGTGGCAAACTGGTCCAGATATTCGTCCAGATGAGTAATGGTATGACGCTTGATGGCCGAAGCCTTTTCGCGTAGCTGCTCCCACTCATCAAGTCCCTGCGCCATGTTGTCACGCTTGGTTCTGACAGCCCAGAACGTAGCATCGTGCCACTTGGCATACGTACCGTTCTTCAAGAACTTTTCCGCTTTCTTGCTATGTTGTGTACTCATAATCCTGCTGCTAAAATTTCTATTACGTGTTTAAACTCCATCTTCAAGCCTTGCTTACGTGCCACGCCTGCCATGTGCATCAGGCACGAGCAGTCGGGACCCGTAACATATTCGGCTCCTGTCTGAATGTGACGCTCCAGCTTGTCAAGACCCATCTGTGCCGACACTGCCGTCTCCTCAACAGAGAACATGCCACCGAAGCCACAGCACTCGTCTGGGCGTTCGGGCTCGACCACTTGTATGCCATCAACCAACTGTAGCAGGTCTTTGATCTTATTGAACTTCGTCACATGTTGTTCGCTGGGTGACGACAGTCCCAACTCGCGTACGCCATGACAGGAATTGTGCAGGCTTACCTTGTGAGGAAAGGTTCCCAGCCGACGGTCCAGCTTTACCACGTCGTGCAAGAACTCCACCACATCCATTGCCTTACTGGCTGTCTCGCACGTCGTCTTACCCTTGAACAGACGCGGATATTTGATACGCACGAAGGCGGTGCAACTGACGGAGGGAGATACTACGTAGTCGAAACCTTTGAACTTCTCTTCAAACTTTGCAGCTAATGGTACTGCCTGACTCTCGAAACCAGCATTGCCCATGGGCTGTCCACAGCAGGTCTGGTCGAGAGGATAAGCTACGTCAAGGTCCAGATGCCGCAACAGTTTATAGGTAGCCATACCTACCTCTGGAAACACCGCATCGACATAGCAGGGAATAAACAATCCGATTGTCATAGTTGTTTAGTATTTCTTGTTTTTAAGATTTTTAGTTATGTGCAAATATAACGATTTTTTCCATTATACATATCTTATATAGTTAAAAAGCGCAGAACTTTAAGATTTATTTAGGAAAAAACGCTTGAGGAATCAGAAATAATCACTATCTTTGTGCCATCTACAATAACTAATCACAAAATAATATTCAAGTCTATGTCAGTAATTATTTCTATCGTACCTATTATCCTATTGTTCGTGCTGATGTTGGGGTTCAAAATGGCAGGTCACAAGAGTGCACTCATTACCCTTATTGTCACTATAGTGCTGGCACTCTTTGTCGCTCCGGCCCTCGACATGATACCCGAGAAATTCCAGTCGGCAAGCATCTACGGACTGGTATGGTGGAGTTTTGTCGAAGGTGTGCTGAAGGCAGTGTTCCCCATTCTCATTATTATATTAATGGCTATTTACAGCTACAACATCCTGGTGGAGTCAAAGGAGATAGAGGTAGTGAAAGCACAGTTCACATCGTTTACCGACGACAAAGGCATCCTTGTACTCATGTTGGTATGGGGCTTTGGCGGACTGCTTGAGGGCATGGCAGGCTTTGGTACTGCCGTGGCTATTCCTGCAGCCATACTCATTGGTTTAGGTTTCAAGCCCATGTTCTCCGCTCTTGTTGCACTGATAGGCAACACGGTAGCGACGGGTTTCGGTGCCGTTGGCGTACCAGTCACCACATTGTGTAACGAGGTAGCCCCTGGTGGTGCAGCCTCAGCAGAAGCCATCTGCGAGACCAGTGCCTTTGCTGTGTTACAGTTGTCACCCCTATTTATTTTGTTGCCATTTATCATCCTGATGCTCACTGACCGCAAGGCATGGGTAAAGAATATCGTTCTCTCATTATGGGTAGGTTCTATTTCCGTGGTCGTTCAGTATGTGTGTGCACGTTACTTGGGTGCAGAGACACCTGCCATCATTGGTAG
>JAFPED010000022.1 GCA_017423565.1 Prevotella sp.
CCTCGGGTTTCAGTCCCAAGTCGCCTAACAGATGGTCATAGACATTTTGCACCTTCAATGCCCAGTCGGGTTCGCCAGTGTTAGACTCACCCTGATGCATGAGGATGCCCTTGATGACACCATCTTTCTGTGCCAACCGACCCAGTTCAACAAGACGCTCGTAGGGATTGTTACCGTAAGCCTCGAGCATACCCTTCATCCAGCTGGGAGCCGTCTTTACATAGTTAGCAATACTGTCAGGCATAAAGCCCTCGATGCGTATGCCTCCGACGGCCACGTGGATGACGCCGATACGGATATTGTCAGGCAATGACTTCACAAGCGTACGACCAAAATAATCGACAGGTGTAAGGCCGTTGTTAGGACGGCAGAGCGGAGGTGTGGCCTCGCACCATACACCTTTCTTACGTCCTCGCTGTGGGTCATCGACTGCCGGCATGAGCAGGAACCGTGGTCCTGCACTAACGAGGTCCTGTGCCTCTGGTCTTGCTGCACCCTCCATGTTCGACTGTCCGAAGCACAGGAAGATGTAGAAGTTAGGGTCGGATTGCGCGTTAAGTGTTGTATGCTGGGCGATGAGGCACAACAAGGTAATTAATATTGTATTGATCTTTTTCATTATAGGTGTGGTTTTTGGTTAAAAGAGAGCCCAGATCTTCCCAGACCCGGGCTCCGCACAATGTAAAGTTCTAAAAATTACCTCTTGAGGTAATATCATTTACCAGCAAGACCATCAGCAAAGCCTGCATAGGTATGCTTGCGGTAGTAATTCTGATCCCAGAGACCAACGGGCTCGCCACCACGCCAGCCACCACCAGCAGGAGCGTCGGTAGCGCACCACTGGCAGATGCCCCACTGCTGAGCAACAGGAACAATCTCGAAGTACTTCTGGATGATCCACTTATAGAGGTCGGCCATCTGATGATGCTGCTCCTCTGTCATGTCTGCTGTCATAACGGTATTGCCGTTGGCATCGACATAACCCATATCGAGCTCGCTGACACGTACCAGCTTGCCTGTAGCAGCCATGAGCTTGAACATGTTTTCAATACCCTTCTTCTTGCTCTCCTGTGTAGTAGGATTGCCATAGCAAGAGATGTGCATCTGAGTGCCGATACCGTCGATCTTGGTCACGCCGTCAGCCTCCCAACGCTCAATCCACTTGATGAGACTGGTCAGTTTCTTGTTGTTGTCCCAGTCGCTCTCGAGGTTGTAGTCGTTGATGAACAGCTTGATGTCCTTCTCGCCATACTCACGTGCGAACTTCACTGCAGTACGTACGTAGTCGATATCGCCCAGGTAGTCCTGCCAGAAGAAGTTGCTTGGATCGCCATTGTCATGCTGCAAAGCATAAGCGCCTTCACTGTCGGCATTGCCACCGGAGATAGCCTCGTTGACTACATCCCATGCTGTAACGAGCAGTGTACCATCGTCGGCACGGCAAGCATCCATCATGTTATGAATCCACTCACCCATAGCCCAGATAAGTGTATCGCGCTTCTCCTCTGGAGTCTGTGGTATGCCACCACCAGCACTCTCCTTCTCTACCTCGAACTTGATGTTGTCGAAGTAGAACTTGGTCTTCTTCTTGTTCTTAGCCAGGTTGAAGGCAATGGTATGCATGCCGGCACCGCCTGCCATGCTGCCATCGACCGTCACTTCCTTGTCCCAGTGTTGCCAGCTGGTAGTGAAGTGTGGTGAACCGATACATGCCCAGTGCTGGTAAGCACCTGGCTCGTTGTGAGCCTGTGTATCAGCGTCGCCTTCCTGGTCAGCACGATAGTCGAACTGAACATGAATCTTGGTGCCCTCGAGCAGTGCCTCTGGCACACGGATAAAGAACTGCGTATCCCAGTCTTGTGCAGGGTTATCCTCTGACTGAACCATGATACCACGTGAGCCGTCCATACCTACACCGTCGTAGATAGTTGAGGCATGAGGACCACCGGTAGAGGGCTCTGTAGTGAAGAAGCAGCTGACATCGTCGCCTTCCAAGTCGCCATTGGTAGCAATATCCTCCCAATAAAGAACTGGTCCTGCAGCAGCATGCACAAGTGCCTCCCACGACATATCGTCGAAGTAGTAGTTGTTAGCCTCTGTCAGCTCGTTCAGGTTGAAAGCGATAGAGAAGCAACCGTTGGCACCAGCCTGACTGGCATCGATAGTACCTTCGTAAGTAACTTCCTTCCACTCGGTAGTGAAGTCGTAGCCACCAGCGAGCATGGTCCAATGCTGGTAAGCACCAGGAGCGGCATGTGCCTGAATGGAAGCATGTGCTGGTTTGTCGGCACGAATCTTCATCTTGAAGCGATACTGGTCACCATCCTTCCAAGCATGGTCAGGAGTATAGATGAAGAACTGTGTGTCCCATGCATTGGCTGGATTATCATGAGAGTGAACCACGATACCACGTGAGCCATCAACACCCACACCGTCAGTGATGCGGTTAACATCATTCTGTCCTGGTTCGCGGACAACAAAGTTGGCTGCTTCTGTTCCCTCGAGATCACCATTGGTGAGCTGCTCAACCCATGTGTCAACCTTTGGAGCATTAGGGTCAACGGGTACAGGTTTGTCGGCCAAGAGTGTGTTAAGCCACTTCACCGGCTGTTGTGCATGCCATGCGAGGGTATGTCCATAGACACTCAGTCCTGCCTCGTTGGCAGAGCGGACATAATCGGTTACAGTACCAAAATTCCAGTTACCATTGTCATCGACACAGGAAGCCATCTTCATGGCATTGCCTGCTACGGTCTCTGTGAAGTTGGAATTGGTGACAACATAGGTAACGCCCTGCTTCGCATAATCAGCAGCATCAGTACCAACACCTAACTTGAAGTTAGGATACTTGGACTGGTCGATATAGCTCTTCAGAGGCTGGTAGTCGCTCAGATAAGCATACTGCTCAAGATTATCGGGGCGTCCTACTTCGAAATTTCTGTCGAACTCATCGGCACATGAAGCCATAAACATGGCTCCAAGTGCTAAAATGATATATTGCTTTTTCATTGTCATACTGTTTTAAGCTTTATTTATTGTAAACAGGAGCAAACTCCTCAATAGTTACGCCACTGCGCTGCCAAACCATCTTCTCATGAGTAGAGAAGGTCTTGCCGCCAGGGAAGGTAACAGTGTAGTTGAGTTCCATACCATCGCGATCCTTATTACCCCAAGCCTTCTTCTCGCTATTGTCGCTCCAAGTACCGTTACCAGTAGCTGTAACGCCGTCGGTGAGAGAAGAGATGGTGCAATTGTCGCCACTGAAGTCAAGCAGCAGGTCAGCAGTGAGCAAGCTGTTGCCATCCTGATAAGTCACAGTATAGATACAGCTGCTGAGCGACTTGGTCTTGATGAGCACGGTAGGTGCCTGCTCAATGTTGTCAGTAGAGGTCGTACCATTGGTAAGCCAGTAACCGGCATACTTGTTCTGATACTTCACGCAATAGAGCACAAAGTCCATTGGCATGACATCCCATACTGACTCATCGCTGCGAGAACCATTGAAGCCCTCAAGCAGACGGCCTGCGAGAATCTTTCCAAAACCTGTCTGACCAGTCATCTTCACAGGAATAACATAGGTATTCTTGACAGTTGCGGGGTCAGCAAAGAATGCATCGGTCAACTGGACGGTAGTAGCACCGTTCATGGTACCGTTGAAATTCAGTGTTGTGGTAGAGAGTGAGTAATAATTCTCTGGCATTGCCTTCACGGGAGAGCCGTCTTCGAAGGTCAGTCCGTCAACCAGTGAAGGATCGACAGCAATGGTTACAGAACCATTGGAACCATTATATGAGCCACCGAAGGTAGCCATGATCTGGCACTGGTGTGCCTGGTCCATGGAGGTGTCATATTCATCATCACCCAGCACGATGGTACGAACCGGATACTGATATGGGAAATAGACCGTTGTGCCTCCCTCGTAATCAGGGAACGTCTGATCGCCATTCTTACATGAGAAGAGACAGCAAAGGACTCCGATTCCACAGATGAACTTTAATATGTTACGTTTCATAATCTTCTTATTTTTAGTTTTACATTGTTTGATTACTGCCAGCCGTCATTTTGCTGCAGATTACCCCATTTGAGAATTTCTGAATAAGGAATCGGACCATAGATCATATAGTCTTGATATGTACGCTGCTCAACGTCGATAGGCTTGTAGATGAGCGCACCTGTGCTGCTGGTGGTAATCTCAATACCACGAGCGGTAGTACTCATGTTTGCCTTCCAGCGACGAAGATCCCAGAAGCGATGGTTCTCGAAGCAAAGCTCCAGACGACGCTCGTTACGGATGAGCTCACGCATCTTTTCCTTGCTCTGTGCACACTCCTCAAGATAAGGATCGTTGGCACCACCTACACCGGCACGCTGGCGGATAGCCTTGATGACGTCATAGGCTGAGTAGTTAGCTCCACCGACATTGGCCTTTGGTCCCTGTGCCTCATTGGCTGCCTCTGCATAGTCGAGGAAAATCTCGGTGTAGCGGATGCGAGCACCAAAGTGCTTCTTACCTGCTGCAGGGTTCAGGTTCACGTCGTTACGGAGAAGCTTACGCAGGTAGTAACCAGTCTTGGTTGACTTACCATTCTCACGGTTGATACCATCGAGCGTCTCAGTATTGTCAGCCATGGTGTTGATAACAGTGTTATTAGCACCAATGGTCTCGCCGTTGACGAGGATATAAGTCTTCAGACGTGGGTCACGGTTCTCGTAAGGATTGTTGGCATCGTAGCCCGATGCACTGTTAGTGATAGGATAACCGTTAGCCATTGGGAAAGCATCAACGAGGTTCTGTGTTGGGTTGACACGTCCCTTACCATAGAGCGAGGGAGGATAGTTGCTCTCCTCGTATGACGAACGCTCGTCAACGACACCACGCCAGCAGATTTCCGTTGGGTCTGGGTCAGTGAACTTATAACTCTCAATGTAATCAACGTTAGCATACCAGTGCCAGCCGTCAGGGTCAAGACCGCTCAGGCCACCGATGTTACGCAGACTGGTAGCAGCATACTGTGCAGCCTGCTCCCATGTCATGGCGTTGGCCGATGCATAAGCAGGAGAAGCAGCGAAGAGCGCTACCTGAGCCTTGAAGGCTGCTATCATGCGACCGTCAATCTTACCACGCTGCATGTTACCGAAAGCACGGTTGTACTCACCGTCGGTACCGCCGATCTGCTTGTACTTAGCAGGTACTTCGGCAGCAGTGATGTCGCCGTACTCTTGAGGAACATAGTTCAGGGCCTCATCGAAGTCAGCCATAATCTGGTCGATGCACTCCTTGAACGTGTTACGTGCCTGGTTGAAGTCGGAAGAACCGTCTTCAGAAACCAGATGGATGGGTACACCGAGGAGCTCACCGCCCACCATACCTGCATGAGCACGCAGGAGGTAGAACATGTGGAGTCCGCGCAGTGCATATGCCTGACCTTTATACAGGTCGGCGTGCATCTGGTTAAGAGACTCAGAAGAGTAGTCCCACTTTACCTTGTCACAGTTCTCAAGGAAGATGTTACAGTATTGGATAGAGTGGTAGCGTGTCTCCCACTGGTTGGTTGGATTGTTCTGAGAAGTCCATGTACCAGTAGCCATGCGCTTATAGTTATTGTCGTTGTCGTTAGAGACAGCGTCGTCGGTAGCCACGTCAGACATGTTGGTGGGGTCTTCAGTGTATGGCAATACCAGGAAGGCATTGTCGAGAAGTCCACGTGCGAAGTCAGGCCAAGTGTACATCTGTGTGATGTCCTGGTTGTTCTCCAGTGCCGGTTCGAAGAGGTCGTCGCAAGCAGTGAGAACCATCGTGGCTGTGCCTAACAGAATGATATTCTTAAGTTTCATATCTAAATTCCTTTCTTAAATTAGAAACATACTTTAGCACCAATATTGTAGAAACGTGCTGCAGGAGCAGAACCGATGTTCATCTCCATGAGCTCACGCTCTTTGGCTAATGTCAGGAGGCTGTTGCCACTAACATAAACAGAGAGTCCCTTGACGATGCCATTGCCGATGATAGACTTCGGGAAGTCGTAGGTCAGCTGTACCTTGGCAAGGTCGAAACGTGATGTAGAGTACATCCAGAAGTCAGAGTTGGTGTTGTTGTTAGCACCGCTCTGAGTGGTCAGACGTGGATAGGTAGCTGTGGTAGCTGTCTCGGGAGTCCAACGATTGCGTACGGCAGCCGAGTACTTATTCTCACCAGAGATCCACCAGTAGCTGTTGCTCTTCATGGCATGACCGCCAAAGCCGCCAATACCCAGTGCGAAGAGAGTGAAGTTCTTGTACTTCAGCGTCAGGTTGATGCCTAATGTTGTAGGAGCACCATACCATCCACCTGTTGCCAGGTTCACCTGGTCCTTGGTATCGATGATACCATCACCATTCTGGTCTTTGTACTTCAGATCACCAGGCTTTACAGTAGCACCCAGTGACTGTGTTGGAGAGTTAGCGATATCAGCCTCATCCTGGAAGAATCCCAGACACTCGTAACCCCAGACAGCGTCGAGCGGCTTGCCCTCACGATACTGATAAGCATCAGCATAGTTGCTGTCGTCGCGCTTGGTAGCCTCGGTCTTGTAGTAAGTCAGGTTGGCACCAATATTGAAACCGAAGTCGCCAAAGTCCTTCTTATAGTTGACTGCTACGTCGAAGCCTGTGCGCTTGTCAGTGTTGTAGTTCAGATAAGAGAGGAACGAAGACTCAGGATAATATACTTTGAAATAGCTTGGCATCTGGTTGGCAGCAGAAATAATGCCACCGTCCATCTTGCTGGAGAAGACTGATGCGTCGAGGCTCAGGCTGCGCTGAAGCAGTTCAGCATGCAGGCTGGCAGAAATCTCCTGACGCTTGAGGTAACCCAGATCCTCGTTGCTGCCTCGTACGAAACGATAGCAGTCGTGACCTGTCTCACCGTTCCAGTCCCACCAACCACCGCGCTGGATGGTACCGAGATACATGTAATAGTTCTCAATGTCAAGGTCGGTCTTCAGGTTGCTGTAGCTGGCGCTCAGGGTCAGTGCATCGAAGATGCTGCCTTCCATGAATGCCTCACGTGCGATGTTCCAGCCCAGTGTTACTGATGGAGAGAAGCCTGCACGATGACCTTCTGGCAACTTAGCTGACCAAGGAGTGGCAGCTGCAAACTCTGCGTAGTACTTCTTGTCATAGTTATAAGAAAGGTCGAAACCAAGGTTGGCATTGCTGATACGGTGATACTGGCCAGAGCGTGTCTGCTGGTAGCCATTTGCCAGAATCATGGCACTGACGTTATGAACACCGCCAAACGTACGCTTGTAGTCAAAGTGTGCGTTGAAGGCGATAACCTGGTTATCGGTAGAACCACCGATATTCTGTACACCAGACTTCTTGTCAACCTTCTCGTGGTTGTTCAGTGCTACGATGTAGTCAGGACCATTGTAGTTGCTCCATGACGGCTCGAAGGTTGCGTACTCATTATTATAAGATGTAGAGTAGCTCGTCTCATAGTCGATGCCAACGAGAGCGTGGAAGCTCAAGCCCTTGAGCAGTGAGCCAAGGTCAACGTTAACACCTGCGTCGAACTGGAACTGACGACTGGTCCATGTGCTCTTACCTGCTGCGTAGTAGTCAGCGAAGATGTTGGTCAAGTCAGTCTGTGTACCACCAAGGAAGTACTTGCCATCAATGATGTTCATAGACGAAGACAGCGCATTTCTGGGCTGAATAGCTACGGGGTCGAGATAAGAAACAGGAATCAGAGGATTGACACGGTTAGGACGCCACTGTGCTGCCACCTGCCAATAGTTAAGCGTGTTACCATCAGCGTCGGTCTGTGTAGAGATGGCCGAGTGCTGGTTGTAATAGGTAGCATTGGCATTCACGTAAGCCGTAATGAAGTTATTGATGCGTACATCCACATTACCACGAACGTTGAAGCGGTCAGTGTAGTTGTTCTTTGCCTCACCGAAGTTCAGGTAGTCGCCTACACGATAGTAGCTGACGTTAGCATAGAACTTAGCACGGTCGTTACCACCTTCTATCTCTGCCGTTACGTCTGTACGGTTGTAAGCCTTCTTGATGAAGTCAGAAGAATAGAACTCAATGTCAGGATAACGATAAGGATTGATACCACTGGCATAGTTGTAAATCTGGTCAGAGGTGTAAAGCGGAGCAAGACCATCGTTGGCACGTGCCTCGTTATACAGTGTCATATACTCTGCAGAACCCAGATATTCAGGATAAGCCTTGGCAACGTTCCATCCAGTATTGGCACGGACGTTGACGCTCAGACCATCGGTCACCTTACCACGCTTGGTAGTAATAAGGATGGCACCTTTGGCAGCACGGCTACCATAAAGGACAACAGCCTGTGCACCCTTCAGGAAAGTGATCTCCTCGATTTCTGAGGGCAGAACGTTATTGGCTGCACGGGGTACACCGTCAATCAGTACGAGCTGGTCAGTATAACCCCACATACCTGAGCCGTTGTAACCGGCTACATAGCCTTGCATGTTGTCAAGACTATAGGTATTGTAGTTCTTTTCCATCAGTTCTCTGTAGTTGAGGCTCGAGACACCACCCATTATGTCTTCCTTGGCTACCTTACGGAATGCCACATTGACCTGGGTCGTATCCGCAGCATCTATCTGGGCCTGAGCAGGCGTAGCAGCCGACAGAGCCAAGAGAGCTGACAGTATGATATATTTGTTACGTTTCATATAATCTTTCATTTTTAATCTTTAATTTTTAATTTAAAGAATTACCATCCCGGATTCTGCGGATATTCTGAATAGAGATAAACTTCGCTTTCCTTCAGAGGCAGCAGGTAATGCTTGGTAGAGAACTTACGCTCGACGATGATGGTTTGTCCTTCAATCTTCTCGCTGAAGCCTGTAACCTCAGCATCACGTGGGTCGTTCTCTGCATAGTTGAAGTTACCTACGCGACGGAACTCCTGACGGGTCTTCACATTATATGGATACTCGGTGAGAAGCAACCAGCGCTGCAGATCCTGCCAACGGAAGCCCTCGAAGGCTAACTCGCAGGCGCGCTCACGACGTACCTCGTCAATAAACTTAATTCTGTCAGCAGCAATCTTTGATGCTACATGTCCTGCACCTACACGGTCGCGGAGCACGTTGATAGCGTCAACAGCTGTACGCTGGCACTTGCCACTCTTGAAGTTTGCACCCTGTGCGGCTGCACCAGCCTCTGCATAAAGCAGATAGATGTCGGCAACGCGCATGTAAGGCAGATAGGTCTGAAGGGCACCACCCCAGTTGTACATACCATCGTACTTGTTACACTGGTGAGGAACGAGCTTCTGGCAGAAGTAACCTGTGCGGCTACCATTAGCGTTACGCTCGGGGTTGCCTGTAGGAACCATGTTACCACCGGTGAAGAGTTCCAGATACTGGTACTGCTTGTCGTTGGGATCATCAGGTGTGGTGTTCAGGAACTTGAATCCGTCGAACATGATGTCATGATAGAAACGTGGGTCACGGTCCTTGAACGGATGAGTGGGGTCGAAACCTGACTCAGGATCGTCCAGAGGCAGACCATTGGCCATACCATATGCATAGTTGACGTAGTTGGCTGTTGGCATGTGGATGATAGCATCGTGCTCAACAAGGTTGTTAACCTTCGGACCCCACAGCTTAGCGAAGTTCCAGTTTGAACCGTTATTGTCAGGCATTGGACCACAAAGAATTGCCTCTACGCTACCTGGCATCTTCCAACCCTGACCTGTTGTGCGGAAGATGTCGGAGAAGTTGCTCTTCGAACCCTTTGCTGCAACATGGTTGTAGATGTCTTCGTAGTTATACTCTGCCAGTGCGAAAGGAGTACTACCTGACTCAATGTGAGCGATAGCCTCAGCAAGAGCATCAGCAGCACGTGTAGCCAACTCGGTATTATACTTATAGGTGTTACCATTCTTAGAAGCACCTGTCTGTGCACCCAGCTCGTTCAGAGGTGATGCAGCCCAAAGGAGCACCTTACCCAGATAACCTAAGGCACAAACCTTCGTGATACGGAGGTCGTTCTTACCCAGCGTCTTTCTACCTACGTTGGTGTTGTCCCAGTTGTCTGGCAACAGGTCGGCAGCCTCACGGTAGTCTTCTGCGCAACGCTCTGCACACTCCTTGAATGACAGACGTGGCAGGTTGAGCTGCTCGTCGGCTCCAAGTACGCGGTCAACATAAGGGATACCACCCCACCATTCCATCTGCTGGTGATGCCACCAAGCACGGAAGAACAGCAGCTGGCCTTTGATGATACGCTTCTCTTCTGTTGTAGCGTCAGTCAGTTTGTCGAGATTCTCCAGACCGAGGTTTGCCTTACGGATGCAATACCATGCATGTCCAGACAAAGAATGTTTAAACTTGTCGGTTGAAGTAGGATCAGAACCTGGACGGTTGAGCCAGCTCTGCTGACCACCCTTATCACCCTCGTCATACCAATGACGATAGTCACCCAGGTCAAAGTGTGCCGTCACGTGGGTGTCGCCCAGACCGGCATTCATTATCTCGTCATCGCCCCAGTTGAATGAAGTACACCAGTAGCAAGACTCCTTGTTGGGTATGCAGTTGTATATCTCCTCTACGAATCCCTGGAAGTTGGTGAAGTTCTTGAATGCATCCTCAGCTCCCACGGTAGAGTCTGGCTCCTTGTCAAGATAGTCGGTGCAGGACACCATACCCATTGACAGTGACAGGGCTGCTATACCTATTATATTATATAAGTACTTTTTCATTGTTTTCTTCATGTTTAAAGATTGAACTTGATACCGAAGTTGATACGCTTCATAGTAGGATAAGCACCATTACCGGCTGTTCCATTAGCAGCAAAGTTCGATTCACGGTCATCAGGCATACGGGTCCATACCCAGAGGTTGTTACCACTGACGAAGACCTTCAGGTCCTTCACACCGAGTTTCTTAACCCAAGGCTGTGTGAAAGTGTAAGCCACCTCAACGTTCTTCAGACGGATGTATGAACCATCGCACCAGTACTGTGTACCATGATAGAGTCGGTCGTTACCCAGTTTAGCATTGAAACGTGGGGTGACAACATCTGCATTCAGGTGGTCATCGCTCCACCATGTACCCTGGTCATAAACGTTAGCCAGCATCACGTCGGAAAGGCTGACCATCGTCACGTCACGGGTAACATTGGTTACGCCATAGAACTGAGCGAAGAAGCTAAAGCCCTTCCACTCGAAACCGAGCGTAGCATTATAGGTGTTCTGAGGTGTGCTTGAATAGCCGTAAGGAACGATATCGTTCACGTTATCGATGACACCATCACCGTTGAAGTCGGTAATATAGTAGTCACCTGGCAACTTCAGACCGTCATTTGCGTCATACTTTGGTGAACCATACACAGCATCGTAGGTCTGCATCATGTTCTGGCTGAGATAAGTAGTGGTCTGTCCGATGGCATAGCCGGCAGCCTTACGATAGCTGGGCAGCAATGGAGCATCGTCCTTAATCTTAATCTCGTTCTCAGCATGTGTCATGCTCAGGTTAGCCCACAAGCGCATGCTATTGTTCAGAGTCTTGTTGAATCGTACTTCGATTTCGTAACCATTGGTAGAAACCTCACCAAGGTTGGCTGTTACAGGCGACTGTCCGAAGTAAGCAGGGATAGCACGCTGGTTACCCTGTACCAGAATGTCGGTACGCTTGTCGTGGAAGATTTCAATAGAACCTGCCAGCAGACCACCGAAGAATCCGTAGTCGATACCGAAGTTAGTCTTCTTCACGGTCTCCCAATGTACGTTGGGGTTACCTACTGTTGATTCGCGATACCACTTATATGGGTTGCTGCTGCCACCTTGTGTACGGTCCAAAGTGGTCTGGCCACCATAAGCCCACTGTGTCATATAGAGGAAACGTCCACCAACGTTATCATCACCAATCTCACCATAAGATGCACGGAGCTTCAACATATCAATAATGTGCTTATCGCGAAGCTTCTGCATGAATGGCTCTTCACTGATCATCCATCCGATAGCTCCTGAGTTGAAGAATGCGAAACGGTTGTCGGAAGAGAATTTCTCTGAACCGTTGTAGGCACCGTTATACTCCAGGAAGTAACGCTGATTATAAGCATAGGTAGCACGGAATACCCAGTCTTCACGATAGCTGGGGATCACCGAACCAGTAGCATACTCCTGACGAGCGAACACACCCATGGCAGAAACATCGTGCTTACCGAAGGTGCGAGCCCAGTTAAGCTGCAACTGGTAGTTCAGGTTACGTGTGGTAGCCCAGTTGTCAACAGAACCGTTCTGAATGGTCCACTTGTTACCTTGTGTGTAGTCGAAACGGTCGTAAGCCTCGTAAGCTGACTTATAGTTAACAGCACCTGTCTGTGGGTCAATCCACTTATACTGTGGGTCGTTATACAAGTCATTGATACCACGTCCACCTTCTCTGAAGTTATTATCCCAAGCAATCATACCACGGAAGTTCAGTCCCTTAGTAATGAAATCCAGGTTCTGCTCCAGTACGAAGTCAGTAGTGATACGTGTGGTGGTAATATACTGTGTACCACCAAGGGCGATACTTACAGCAGCGTTACTTACGTTGGTAGAACCAGGAAGGTAACCCCACGAACCGTCGGCATACTTTGGCATGAAGGCATCTGGAGAGATGTTATACACACCAGCCCACTGCTGTGAAATCTGCCAGTCGTTGTTCACAGAGTTGCTCCAAGGAGTCATCTGCTTACCATTAGAACCGGCGATGTTAACTTTGAATACTGTTGACTTTGTAATATTAAAATCAAGATTAGAACGCACGTTCACGCGCTTGTAATCATAACCTGTAGGATACTGACGTCCGTTACCGAAGTCTTTGTAGAGGTCACCTTCGCTGACGAAATCGACACTTGCAAAGTACTTGACGAACTTCGTACCACCGCTGACGTTCAGGTTAGCATTGTAAGACATGGCATAGTCCTCGAACAAGGCACGCTGCCAGTCAACATTTGGATAGCGCTCCATCTGTTCAACAGATGTCTGGTTACGATAATTCTCTATAAAGCTCATGGGTCTAACATAAGCAAAACTCTCGGGCTTGAGGTTCAACTCATGCTCGATAGCCGTGTTACGTGCTACAAGGGCTGCGTAAGAGTCGTATTTGTCTGGCAACTTTGAAGGAATCTTCATGATGGCGTTTGCAGAGACGCTGATTTGTGCCTTACCTTCCTGACCACGCTTGGTGGTAATAAGGATAACACCATTAGCACCTTTCACACCATACACTGCAGTTGCCGAAGCGTCCTTCAGTACGGAGATGGATGCTACCGACTGAATGTCCACGCTTGTCATGGGACGCTCGATACCGTCAACAAGTACGAGAGGCGCAGAGTTGTTCCATGATGAAGCACCACGAATAATGATTTGTGGCTCTTCCTCGCCTGGCATACCTGATGATGCCATGGTGATGACACCAGGAAGGTTACCCGTCAGGGCTGCTCCAATGTCGGTAATACCGGCAGCACGCTGCAGCACCTCACCCGTTGTCTGGGTGATGGCACCTACAACAGATGCTTTCTTCTGCTGGCCATAGCCGACAATTACTACTTCCTCGAGCATGGCGTCTTCCGTAAGCGTAATGTTGAAGTTACGCTGGTTGCCTACTCTCACCTCATAGGGATTCATTCCTACATAAGTGAAAACGAGCGTGGAAGACTCCGATGGCACCTTCGTCAAAGTGAAGTTACCGTCGAGGTCAGTCACTGTAACCAGTGAAGGATTACCCTTCACAGCGACCGTGGCACCGATAAGCGGTTCCCCGTCCGCATCCGAGACAACACCTTTCACCGTGATGCCATTCTGTGCATGTAGCGTAGCGCAAAATGCCATTAGCATCAAGATTGTAGGAATCGTCTGTCTGATTAATTGCTTCATTTTTTTCATTTTGTCAGATTTTGATTCATAGTTTTTTGATTACTTGGATTATGTTAATTAATATTTGCGGCAAAGGTACGTTATTTATTCTTTATGTCTTTTTTTCTTTGTAACACGGTTTTTATCTTTTGTAACATTCATTAATTTATTGGAACATATAGCTCGGATCATTGATCTTCTGGGCATATTCCTCTGAGGCATAATACTTGTATTTGCGATAGGTAGGACGTGGACAAGCCTGTGGGTCGGTAAGGAACGAACTACCATCAGGCGCCTCATCTTTGTATTTGGCCAACAGTTCCGGACTGGTGAAGATAAGCCAACTGACATTACATGTCTCGTCAGCTATGCGGATGAAGTTGGCACCGAAGCCTGTACCTCCAGCAACACCAGTCACCGCCTTGCCCCAAGAACTGTTATACTTGGCAGGTGCCCAGTCCATCTCTGTTACGACGATGGGGTTAGTCTTGGCAACAGGAGCAATCTGCGTGTTCCATCCTCGTTTGAAGTCTTCGTAGTTCACAGACACATTATCCTCGACACCGCTATTGTACCAACCTGGGTAGCAGTGGACGGCATAGCCAATATTCTTGCCTTCTATGGGGTGGTTGGCAAAACCGGCATAGTTAGACTGCCAGCCTAATCCTGGCACTAATACAATATTATTACTGTACTGACGAATGACGTTGACAATGGGCTGGAAGAACTGTTTGAGTTCCATGAAGCCTTCGCCTGCACCATGAGTGATGCGCACGGGCTCGTTAGCCAACTCGAACATCACGTAGCCATTGTTCTTCAGCTTGGGATGCTGAGCCACCCATTCCCATACTTTCAATAAGTATTTCTGATAGTTGTCGCCAACGGCAATCTCTTCCGGACAGACGCCTGGCGGGCGCATGACCACATACATCTTCTTGGTAATGGCATATTCGGCCATGGGAACAAACACCTCGTCCAAGTATTTTTTGAAACGTTCGAAATCGAAAGCACTGATATCATTCTCGCCAGTAGTGGGTACACCTGGCGTATTGCTCCAGTAAGGATCCATGTGCATGCGAACAAAAGTCATTTCCCAACCGGCTGCAATGATATCGTCTATCAGTCCCTGATTATATGCTAAACAAGCCTTGACATCATAATTGTTCCATTTGGTCCCCCTTTCGTTGAACCATGGGCTGTAAGTTTGTGCAAAGCCATGGAGCACATGACGCTGTCCGTCACTATCAACGAGGAACTGTCCTTCAACATGCAGTGGCAGGAAGGTGGTTGTTGGAGTCTGTGGTGTTGTTGGCTGCTCAGGATCCTTTGGTTGTTCTGGCTGTTGTGGTGTTACAGGCTCAGACGTAACATCGTCCTTACCACAACTCGTCAATAGGAGTGGCAAGACCAGCAACATCGTTAGGTAAAGATGATTGTTCTTTTCGAAAAGATACTTATACATATTTTATATTATTAGATGTTTACATTATGCTTCATCATCAAAAGTTGTCTTAGGTCATTCATCAGAGGAAAGAAAAGGGGGGATGACTCACGTCGGCCCCCTGTTCATACCAAAACTACTAACTATATTTAACCTAAACAAACAAATTACAGGTGCAAAAGTATATTAAATATGGTATATAAACAAATATTTTTGTAACACGGATTTTACATTTTGTAACATATATTTGGAAGTGTGCAGGAAATGTGTTACATTTGCAAAGTGTTTGTAACCTAATACAAAAATGAAAAGTAAAGTTCTAACCTATCTATTGACTTTTTTTTCCTGTGTGAGCATGCACGCTCAGACAGGAAAGCTGTTTGATGCCGATAAACAACTGTCAAGCAGTTTCACCAGTCAGGTCTATCTGGACCGTGACGGTTTCCTTTGGATTGCCTCACGCAATGGTCTCAACAAGTACGACGGCTACCAATTCCATATTATAAAGAAAGAACAAGCCAACGGCCACGGCATGGCCAGCAACTATGTCAACTGTATGACACAGGACGAGAACGGACTGTTCTATCTGGGTATGTATGGTGCATTACAGACTTTCGACGGGAGTCATTTCGTTGATGTTGAGGTACGTGACCTTCAAGGAAACGTTGTTCCCTGTTACATGACATGTTTCTTTCATAGAAAAAATGGCGAGCTATTGGCAGGAACATCCGGTCATGGTGTTCTGAAGATTACAGATAGTAAGCATGCTGTTCAGCAAAATGGTGCTTTGCGCAATATCCATACCGTTCATGCAATGGAAGAAGACCGTCAGGGACATTTATGGATGGTAACCGACAATCAGGGACTGATAGAATATGACGGAAAGACGGTCAAGAGCCATTTTGACACTGACGAACAACGTGGAACCATGCGTCGGCTTTGCCTTGACCAACAAGGAAACCTGTATGTAGGAACGTCCAACCATGGAGTATATGTACGGTCAGTCAACGGCGGCGAGTTCCATCATTTGGAGGTTACAGGCAACAAACACGTTTCTGCGCTTTACTGTCGGCAGGACGGACAGATGATGATTGGCTACGACGGACTGGGTGTGGCAGTACTCAATCCTCGCACAGGAGCCATTGTTGACAACCCTTATTTCAGTCGCGATGTCAATCTCGCCATGTCGAAAGTCTATTCCATTGTCGAAGATACGGGAGGAAACATCTGGCTGGGATTGCTGCAAAAAGGTATCTACATGCAGCCCAAAGAGACGTCCGACTTCGATTACATGGGTTATAAGTTAGGAGCACAGAACGTTATCGGACAGGCTTGTGTTGTCAGCACATTTATTGACAGTCATGGGCGTTGTTGGGTAGGAACCGACAAAGACGGAGTTTACTGTCTGGATGATAATCAGCGACCCATCAAGCATTTCACGGGCAACGGCTTCCCCGCTACGGTATTGAGCATTGCGGAAGACAGGTCTGGTCGTATATGGGTAAGCAGTTATGGCGAAGGCTTTGGTTACATTGATGCCCAGGCTGTCAATTATCACCAGTTCCCCAAATATGTTAATTCCAGCGGATTTACCATATTGACGACCAGCAGAGATGAGTTATGGGTTGCCACCATGGGTCAGGGACTGTTACGCATTGACATCTCTGGCAAGTCAGCGTTTGGTGCTCCAGAATCCATTAAAGCATATACCATGCACGAACAGGCAGGCGACAACCATAGCATCAATAGTATTTCCAACGATTACATTTCAAAAATGTCCATTTCACCGGATGAGAAACGCATTTATGCTGCTACCACCATGGGTGTATGCTGCTATGACATTGAGCGTAATAGCTGGACATCATTCTTTGGGCGTAACTGTCTTAACTATGGTACTCCCTCACGTATCGCAAAGGAATATGGAGGTAGGCTGTGGATAGGTACCAATGATGGACTCTTCTGCTACGACATCAAGAAGAAAGACCTGAAACATTACACCACAGAAAAAGGTCTGGCTGACAATGGCATAGCCTCTATAGAGCAAGACCGTGACGGCAGGCTATGGATAGGTACCGATCATGGACTCTGTTGTCACAATCCCAAGACAGGACTAACACAAAGCTACTTCGTTGACAATGGCCTACAGTCAAATGAGTTCAGTGACGGTGCGTCATGTGCCATCGACCGTGGCTCACGCGTAGTGATGCTCTTTGGTGGAGTAGGAGGAATTACGTGGTTCCATCCAGAACGTATCTATCAGTCGAAGTGGAACGCAAAAGTCAGACTGGTATCGTTTATTATTGGCAACGAGCCTGTCAACAGCAGCACTTATTCTGACGGTTACCAGGTGTGCGACACGACGGTTATTGCTGCCAGTCGTTTTGATTTGTCACACCACGACAACACTTTTGCCGTTCAGTTCTCAACGCTGACCTACGACAACCCGGAACACATTACTTATTTATATAGTATCAACGGCGAGCCCTTCACACGACTGCATCCAGGAACTAACGAGATGACATTCAGCCACTTGCCGCCAGGCACCTATAAGTTTAGCGTAAAAGCAGAACGCAATGGCATACAGACAGCCGAACGAACGTTTACCGTGGTTGTCCATTCACCTTGGTACAAATCTACGATGGCCTATGTCATCTATATACTGTTGCTGGGATTCTTCATCTGGCAGTACATTCTCTACCGTAGGCGAAAGATGCAGAACCGCCTGCGCATTCAGGAACATATCCATGCGGAGGAGATGGCAGATGCCAAGCTGCGCTTCTTCATGAACATCAGTCATGAGATACGTACGCCTATGACACTCATCGTTACGCCTCTGTTGTCACTGATGAAACAAGATGACGACCCACACCGTCGGAGCGTCTATGATACCATACGTCGCAATGCCGAGCGTATTCTCGGACTCATCAACCAGATGATGGACCTCAGAAAGATTGACAAAGGACAGATGCAGATGCGGATGTGTCAGACTGACCTCATTGGCTTTGTTGCCGACATCTACGAGCTATTCTCGCAGCAGGCCAAGGTGAAGAACATTCAGTTCCTTTACGACCATGACATTGAGAAGCTACCCGTATGGATTGACCGTGGTAACTTCGATAAAGTGATTGTCAACATCATCTCTAATGCATTTAAATTTACCCCCCCCGGTGGAGAAATTTCTATACATGTCACACATTCTGACCAGCACGCACGCATCGTAGTGTCGGATAATGGAGAGGCCATACCAGAGAGTAAGCTGCCTCATATCTTCGAACGATTCTATCAGGTACAGACGGCTGCTAATGACCGTAATATAGGAACAGGCATCGGTCTGGACCTTACACGCTCGCTGGTAGAATTACATCACGGAACCATCGAAGCACATAATCATCCTGACGGCAAAGGCTGTGAGTTCGTGGTATGCATACCATTGGGGAAAGACCATCTCAAGCCCGATGAAATCATCGAAAATGAAGAAGAAATTAAGACAACACATGCTACAAGCCTGATGGATGAGCTGGAGGATATACCTGTAGCACCTGTTACCGTAGAGAATGATTTGAGCAACAACCGCCGCAAACGACTCATCATAGTCGAGGACGACGAGGACATACGCGACTATCTCGTCTCTGAGCTTCAGAGCGACTACGATGTCGTTGCCTGCAAGGACGGTCGTGAAGGACTGGCTGAAACGCTGAAACAGATTCCTGACCTTGTGATTTCCGACATCATGA
Organism: Prevotella sp.; assembly: GCA_017423565.1. Classification (GTDB taxonomy): domain Bacteria; phylum Bacteroidota; class Bacteroidia; order Bacteroidales; family Bacteroidaceae; genus Prevotella. The sequence goes on from JAFPED010000022.1 coordinate 19,045, forward strand.
TGCCAGAGATGGATGGTAATACGCTCTGCTCGAAGATTAAGTCCAGCCCTACCACCAACCATGTGCCAGTCATCCTGCTGACCGCCAAGACACGCGACGAAGACCAGCTGGAGGGTTTGCAGACAGGCGCTGACGCTTACATCGTCAAGCCGTTCAACATGGAAATCCTACGGCATACGGTTATCAACCTCATACAAAGTCACCGCATGCTCAAACTCAAATACGGGCGCAACGACCAACTGGAGGAACAGGTGAGCGACGTTAAGATCAAGTCACCAGACGAGAAACTGCTCGAGCGTGTCATGAATGTCATCAACAAAAACCTGTCAAACTCCGACCTCAGTGTCGATGCCATTGCCGACGAGGTAGGTATCAGTCGTGTACACCTGCATCGTAAGATGAAGGAACTGACAGGTCAGACACCTCACGACTTCATTCGTAACATCCGTCTGAAACGAGCTGCACAGCTGCTGACCAACCAGAACATGAACATTACCGAGGTAATGTATGCCTGTGGTTTCAATAATGCAGCCTCGTTCTCTACCATCTTTAAGAAATTCTATGGACTGTCGCCACGTGACTTCATGCGTGAGCACAGTAAACGATAATCATATATGTATGAAGAAAAAACTCATTGATGCATCGCTACTGGCCGCGCCTCTACTGGTGGTGGCAGTGCTGTTGCTGCTGTTCGAGAGCCATCTGTTATGGAAGCTGCAGGAACTCAACCTGTTCCTCTATACGCCTTTGTTCCTGAAACAACAAATGGTGGTATCAGGAGGACTGCTCACCTATATCGGTACGTACTTCACGCAGTTCCTGTTCCATCCTTGGCTGGGTGTGTTACTGCTGTGTACATGGTGGGGAGTGCTTATCTGGCTCTTACTGCATACCTTCCGTATTCCTCGCCAGTGGTACATCTTAGCACTCATCCCCGTGGCCTTGCTGTTGATTGCCAATGTGGAGATGGGCTATTGGATTTACGTCCTCAC
>JAFPED010000200.1 GCA_017423565.1 Prevotella sp.
ACCGATAATCTCACCAATCTGAGGGAACAGCACGTCAGTACCCTGCATCGTCGGACCAGGAGCCACAGCACCCTTGTAACCTACAGAACCGCCATCAGCAGTATCCTGGTTCTGCTTCATATAGAACGACTTGAATGCACGTGGATAGTCAGTCATGATGACTGGCTTCTTAAAGTGCTCCTCCACGAGGTAGCGCTCATGCTCGGAAGCCAAGTCATCACCCCAGTTACAGGGGAACTCGAACTTCTTACCATTTTTGATAGCCTCCTGCAGGATATTGATACCCTCTGTATAAGGAAGACGCACAAAAGTCTCTTTCAATACACCCTCCAAACGCTCCAACAGCGTCTTGTCAATCATCTTGTTCAGGAACTCCAGATCATCCTTACAGTTATCAAGAGCCCAACGAACGCAGTATTTGATGAAGTCCTCTTCAAGATCCATCAGTTCTTCCTGATCAAGGAAAGCAACCTCAGGCTCTACCATCCAGAACTCCGCCAGGTGGCGAGGAGTGTTTGAATTCTCGGCACGGAAAGTAGGACCAAAGGTGTAGATAGCACCCAGTGCTGTTGCACCAAGCTCACCCTCCAACTGACCAGATACCGTCAATGAGGTCTGCTCACCAAAGAAATCATCGTCGTAGATAATCTTACCACTTTCGTCCTTTTTCAAGTCATAAAGGTTCTTGGTGGTTACCTGAAACATGTTTCCTGCACCCTCACAGTCGCTGGCTGTGATGAGTGGTGTGTGGAAATAGACAAAACCATGTTCGTGGAAATAGGTATGGATAGCCATCGCCATATTGTGGCGGATACGCATCACAGCACCAAAGGTATTGGTACGCAGACGCATATGAGCATTCTTGCGCATTACCTCAAACGACTGCCCTTTCTTCTGCATGGGATAGGTATTGTCGCAAGCACCATAGAGTTCCAGTGCCGTAGCCTGAATCTCACTACTCTGTCCAGCCCCCTGGCTCTCCACCAACTTACCGATAGCACAGATGCAAGCACCCGTTGTCATCTGTTTCAGGAGTTCGTCGTCAAAGTTTGCAGGGTCAACCACCACCTGGATGTTTTTGATAGTGGAACCGTCATTGAGGGCTATGAAATCAACAGCTTTTGATGAGCGATGAGTTCTTACCCAACCCTTGACACAAACCTCTTTTCCATATTCTGTACTTTTCAGTACATCAATTATCTTTGTTCTGTTCATTGTAAATCTTCACTTGTCAATTACTCATAGGCTCCCATGCGCAGACGGTCAACTTCCTCCTCTGTGAGGTAACGCCAGTCACCGCGACGCAAGTTCTTCTTTGTAAGACCGGCAAACTGAACACGATCCAACTTAGTCACTCTGTAGCCAAGACTCTCAAAGATACGACGCACGATACGGTTCTTACCCGAGTGAATCTCAATGCCCACCTGTTTCTTATCTACAGGATCGGCATACTGGATGTCATCAGCCTTGATTTCACCGTCGTCCAACATGATACCCTCAGCAATTTGCTGCATATCATGAGCCGTAACGTTCTTATCGAGATAAACGTGATAAATCTTCTTCTTCAAGAACTTAGGATGTGTGAGCTTCGAAGCCATATCGCCATCATTCGTCAACAGCAGCACACCCGTCGTATTGCGGTCCAAACGTCCTACAGGATAGATGCGCTCCTGGCAGGCACCCTTTACCAAATCCATTACAGTCTTGCGCTGCTGGGGATCGTCACTGGTTGTAACATAGTCCTTCGGTTTGTTGAGCAATACATAAACCTTCTTCTCTGGTGTGACAGGGGTATCGTGGAACATCACTGTATCTGTACGCAGAATCTTGGTACCAAGTTCGGTCACCACCTCTCCATTGACTGTTACCACACCGGCCTGGATGAATTCATCGGCCTCACGACGGCTGCAAACACCGGCATTAGCCAAGAACTTATTCAGACGAACGGGCTCGTTTGGATCGAAGTTTTCCTCCTTATATTCTATACGCTTTTTCAAGCTATACTTTGCATTGGGATCGTAGTCGGCAGTATGCTGACGATAACCGCCACGCTGTTTCTGTGGACCATAGCCACCACGCTGCTGACCATAGCCGCCACGCTGCTGACCATAACCACCGCGCTGCTGACCATAACCGCCACGCTGCTGACCATAGCCACCGCGCTGCTGACCATAACCGCCGCGCTGCTGACGAGGCTGATATCCACCCTCCTCACCTTCTGGCTGCTGATTATAACGTGGACGATAGCCACCCTGCTGCTGGCCATAGCCGCCCTGCTGCTGACCATAGCCGCCACGCTGCTGACCATAGCCACCGCGAGACTGATAACCGCCCTGCTGACCATAATTGTTGCGAGGACGGTAGCCACCCTGCTCACCATTATTTGAATTGTAACGCGGACGATAGCCACCACGTGGCTGACCGTATTCGCCCTGAGAACGCTGTGGAGCACTGCTCTGTAAGCCTGCGCCAAAGCCCTCTGGACGGAAACCGCCTTCTTCATTGTTCTGACTGCGATTATAGCCACCCTGATTGTAAGGTCGGGTCTGTTGATGAATACGTGGACGTGGTGAACGTCCTGGCTTGTAACCTTGATAACCACTGGTTGACTGTGAATAGCCCTCACGGCTTACGTTTTGCTCTGTGGACTGTTCTTCTGTTTTCTTTTCGTTCTCTAATTCCATAATCTTAATGCTTTAATTTTTTAATTAATTTTTTACCTGAAAGCCTCACGGCTCACTCTGTGTTGTTAATAATTTCGGTTAAATACCTGTATAATTCATTGGCGTAATAGCCATTAATTCGTCTTTAATATCCTGACTGACTGCAAGTCCCTGAATAAACTCATGTATCAGTTCCGGGGTCATCTTTTGGTTGGTGCGCGTCAGTGCCTTCAGTGCCTCATAAGGGTGAGGATAGGCCTCACGGCGCAAGATGGTTTGTATTGCCTCGGCAACTACAGCCCATGTATTATCGAGGTCTTCCTGCAGTTTATCTTCGTTCAGAATCAGTTTGCGCAAACCTTTCAATGTGCTCTGCACAGCTATCAAGGCATGTCCCATTGGTACGCCCACGTTGCGCAGCACAGTAGAATCGGTCAGATCGCGCTGAAGGCGACTCACTGGCAATTTCTGAGCCAGGAACTGCAAAATAGCATTGGCTATACCAAGGTTGCCCTCAGAATTCTCGAAATCAATTGGATTTACCTTATGAGGCATTGCACTTGAACCTACCTCGCCAGCTTTAATTTTCTGTTTGAAATACTCCATGGAAATAT
>JAFPED010000201.1 GCA_017423565.1 Prevotella sp.
AATAATGGAAAAATGTTGTTGTAGAAGCACAATGGCAATACCGATGACGTTTCCGAAGAGTAGTCCGCGTCCGATAATGAACGTTGCAAACCACAGGAAGGTGTGGCGAATGGTCTTGTTGCGTGCTCCCAAAGCTTTGAGTATGCCAATCATCTGTGTTCGTTCGAGAATAATGATGAGTAGTCCTGAAATCATGGTAAAGCCTGCTACGCAAACCATGAGTACCAGGATAATCCATACGTTCAAGTCAAGGAGTTGCAGCCATGTGAATATTTGTGGATATGCCTCGTGGATGGTTTTTGACTCGATGGTTTCCAATGGGTCACTGATGTCGGCATTGATGATTTTCACCTGTTGTGCGACATCGTAGGCTATGGGTTCAAGCAACTGGATGTCCTCGACGGTCATTTCTGCCCCGGAGTATAGACTGGTACTGTCCCATCCGTTGAGTTTTCGTGTGGTGTAGATGTCGGTGAAGCATAGTGCCTGGTCGAACTTTGTCATATTGGTTTGATAAACCCCCTCGACAGTAAATCGTCGTGCTTTTACACCTTCATTGGTAATGAAGTATGCAAAGATGCGGTCGCCTGCATTCAGTTGTAGCTTATCGGCCGTCACTTTAGATATGAGGAGTTTGTTGCCGGACTTAGTACTGCTGAACAGTGGCATCTTGCCGTCGATGATATGTTCTGACAAGAAAGTGGTGTCGTAGTCTTCGCCTACGCCCTTGAATGCCACACCGAGGAAATCGGAGTCGGTCTTCAGTATGCCTTGTGCTGTAGCAAACCGCTGTATGTGCTTCACGCCAGCCATGTTGCCCAGTAAGTCGGTAGCAGAGTCGGTAAGTTCCAATTGTGTGCTGATGAGCATCATGTTCTCCAGTTGTATGTGGGAACCGAACCCTATGACTTTATCTCGTATGGTATGTTTAAATCCAAGCACCACCGAGACAGTGACAATCATCACAGCCAGTCCTATAGCCACTCCGAGTGTAGCTATTTGCATGGCAGGGCGGCTGACCTTCCGTTTGTCGCCCTTGTCACTATAGATCTTTCTGGCTATGAATAATGGGAAATTCAACTCTCAACCCTTCCTGGATAAGCTTCCAGTGCCTTCTGCAGTACCAAAAGGGCACGTTCCAAGTCTTTTTTCTTTAATACGTAGGCTATGCGAACCTGATTGATGCCAGCTCCGGGAGTGGTATAGAAGCCAGCAGCAGGAGCCATCATGACCGTCTCTCCCTCATACTGGAAGTCAGAGAGGCACCAGCGGCAGAACTTTTCCGCATTATCAACGGGCAGTTTCGCCACGGTGTAGAATGCTCCCATGGGGATGGGTGAATAGACACCGGGAATACGGTTTAGTCCGTCAATGAGGCATTTACGTCGTTCCACATATTCGTCATACACGTCACGCAGATATTCTTCAGGTGTGTCTAACGATGCTTCAGCGACAATTTGTCCGATGAGTGGAGGTGAGAGTCGTGCCTGACAGAATTTCATGACCGCTTTTCGTACCTCTGCGTTTTTGGTAATGAGCGCACCGATGCGTATGCCACATTCAGAGTAACGTTTCGAGACAGAGTCGATGAGAATAACGTTCTGTTCGATACCCTCCAGATGGCAGGCAGAGATATAGGGTGAACCAGTGTAGATGTATTCACGATAGACCTCGTCGGAGAACAGGTACAGGTCGTACTTCTTTACCAAGTCGCGTATCTGGTTCATTTCGCGCCGTGTGTAGAGATACCCGGTAGGATTATTTGGATTACAGATCATGATGGCTCGTGTGCGATCGTTGATAAGTTCCTCGAATTTCTCTACCTTTGGCAGTGAGAATCCTTCCTCGATGGTTGTTGCTATAGTGCGTATTTTTGCTCCTGCAGAGATAGCGAATGCCATATAGTTGGCATATGCAGGTTCTGGTACGATGATTTCGTCTCCTGGGTTTAGACAACTGAGGAAGGCGAAGAGCACGGCCTCGCTTCCTCCCGATGTAATGATAATGTCATCAGCATCGACATTGATGTTGTATTTGGCATAGTAGCTCACCAATTTCTCCCTATAGCTGAGATAGCCTTGGGATGGTGAGTATTCCAATATGGAGCGGTCAACCGTTTTCAGGGCATCAAGGGCTACCTGTGGTGTAGGCAGGTCTGGCTGTCCTATGTTCAGGTGATACACCTTTATTCCATTTCGTTTAGCTTTTGCGGCGAGTGGTGCGAGTTTCCTAATGGGTGACTCCGGCATTTCCAAACCGCGTACTGATATTTCAGGCATGTCTTAGAATGATAATTTACGTAAATCGCCTGCAAAGGTACGAATAAGTGAGTAAAATGCAAAAGGAAAAGTTGTTTTTCTTTAAAAAATAGGTGTGTAACACTTATAATGTGCCGCCAGTGAAAAGTTGGAAGTATCGTCCGTGGTTGTTCATGAGTTGCTCATGCGTTCCATGCTCGACAATACGTCCATGATGCATGACGATAATCTGGTCGGCATGTCTAATAGTAGAGAGGCGATGCGCAATGACGAATGTCGTTCTTCCTTGCATCAGTCGGTCCATGCCCTGTTGTACGAGTCGCTCGGTTCGCGTGTCAATGCTGGATGTTGCTTCGTCGAGTATGAGCACGGGTGGGTTGGCTATTGCTGTTCGTGCGATGGCTAACAGTTGTCTCTCTCCTTGGCTGAGGTTGCTGCCGTCAGCTGTGAGCAGAGTATTATATCCGTTTGGGAGTCGTCGTATGAAATCGTCGCATCCTACGAGTTGTGCTGCTTGTACACACTGCTCGTCAGTAGCGTCGAGCCGTCCGTAGCGTATGTTGTCGAGAACTGTTCCTGTAAAGAGGTGGGTCTCCTGTAATACGATGGCCATGGACCGTCTGAGGTGGTCTTTACGAATGTGGGTAATGGGAATGCCGTCGTAGAGGATGCGTCCTTGTGTAGCGTCATAGAAACGGTTGATGAGGTTGATGACGGTTGTCTTTCCGGCTCCTGTTCCTCCGACGAATGCGATTTTCTGTCCTGGGTTGGTATTGATATTGATGTCGAAGAGGATTTGTTTGTCGGAGGTATAACCGAAGTCAACATGTTGGAAGTCCACGTCGCCTCGGATTGGTGTGGAGTTGTTGTCTTTCGATACCCACTGTCCGTCCTTTGATACCCATTGTCCTTGGTCTGTTTCGGGCTCTGCGTCCATGAGCGTAAACACCCGTTCTGCTCCTACGGAAGCATTGAGTACACTGTTGATTTGTTGTGACACTTGTGTGATAGGCTGTGTAAAACTCTTGTTCAGTTGTAGGAAGGCGACAATAGTACCCAATGAGATTGAGAATTGGGAATTGAGAATTGAGAATTCTCCGAGAGCCATGGTGGCTCCGAAGACAGCAATGAGTACGAAGGCGAGGTTGCCAAGATTGCCATTGACAGGCATGACGATGTTAGCCACACGGTTGGCGTGGTATGCAGCGGAGCGTAGCTGTTCGTTGATGGTTTCAAAGCGACTGACGGCCTGTTCTTCGTGACAGAATACCTTGACGACCTTCTGACCGGTCATCATCTCTTCTATGAAGGCATTGACCTGTGCGAGGCTTTGCTGCTGTATGCGGAAGTGTCCTCTTGAACGTTTGCCGAGCCATGCGGTGGTAAACATCATGAGTGTGGCCATGGCAATGGAAACAAGGGTGAGGGGTATGCTGAGCACAATCATGGACGTGAAAGTAGCCACGATGGTGATAAGTGAGGAGAAGACTTGGGCAAGAGCGGTAGAAATCATCTGCCGTAGTGAGTCAACATCGTTGGTGTAAACAGACATGATGTCTCCGTGAGCACGCTGGTCGAAATAACTCAGCGGCAGGCGCTGCATCCGCTCGAAGATAAGTTTGCGGAGGCGTAGCATGGTGCCTTGCGAAATGCTGATCATGAGACGGTTGTAGGTATAAGAGCAGATAGTTCCGAGTAGGAGTATGGCTCCCAGTTTGAAAAGAGTCTGGGAGAGTGAGGCATACTCAGGATTGTCCATCTGTGTGAGCGGCACGATGTAGTCGTCGATGAGTGTACGCGTGAAGAGTGATGACACCAGTGAGGTGAGGCTGGTTACGACAATGCATAGCAGTACGATGAGCATGAGCCATTTGTAGTGTTTCCATACGAAGGCTGTCATACGCAGCAGTGTCGCACGCTGTTCGGTAGTGGGGCGTTGGAAACCAGCTTGTGCTCGCTGGCGTGGTTGGGCAAAGGAGGGTTGTCTCATGAGCGGCCTCCTTTCTGTTTTTCCGATGGGGAAACCGTCGGATGCTGTGCGTCGAAGTCGCCTTGGTTTTCACTCTGTATGGCATTGATCTCCTGGTAGAGGGAATTGGTGCGTAGCAGGTTCTCATGGGTGTCGAAACCTGTGATGCATCCATTGTCTAAGACCATGATGCGGTCGCAGTCCTTGACACTGAGGATGCGTTGTGCAATAATGAGCTTGGTCATGGCAGGCAGTTGGGTGCTAAGGGCATGACGTATGTGCGCATCGGTTGCTGTGTCACATGCAGACGTAGAGTCGTCGAGTACCAGTATCTTCGGACGTTTCAGCAAAGCACGTGCTATACAAAGCCGTTGCTTTTGACCACCACTGACGTTGGTGCCTCCCTGTTCAATGTGGGAATTGTAACCGTCTGCCATCTGCTCAATGAATTCGTCGGCACATGCCAGCTGGCAGGCATGGCGACACTCATCGAGTGTGGCATGAGGGTCTCCCCAGCGTAGGTTGTCAAGAATGGTTCCGCTAAAGAGGATGTTTTGCTGCAGGACGACGGAGACCGCTGCACGGAGTGCCGTCAGGTCATATTCACGAACATTGTGACCAGCTACAAGCACTTCGCCTTGAGTAGGGTCGTAAAGGCGGCTGATGAGACTGACAAGAGTTGATTTACCACTACCCGTACCGCCAATGATTCCGATGGTTTCGCCGGCATGGATGGAGAAGTTGATGTTGAAGAGTGCAGACCGCTTATGTTGCTTTGTGGACTGGAGCGCATCATAGTCGAATCGTACATTACGCATCTCGATGCTCCCGTCTTTTACCTGCATGACAGGGTGTGGAGGGTTGACGATGTCTGGCTGTTCGTCAATGACTTCGGCCACGCGTTTTGCCGAGGCTGCGCTCTGTGTGAGCATGACAAAGATCATGGATAGCATCATGAGTGACATGAGTATAGACATGATGTAAGTGAAGAGGGATGTTAGTTCACCCGTTGTCAGTGATCCATTGACAATGTAATGAGCTCCAAACCAAGACAATGCGATGATGCATCCGTACATGACGAGGTTCATGACGGGGTGGTTCAAAGCCATGAGGCTTTCCGCCTTGACGTAGAGACGGTACAGGGCTTCGGCTGCTTGTGTGAACTTTTTGTTCTCGTGCTCTTCGCGTACGAACGCCTTGACCACCCGAATGGCAGCAATGTTCTCCTGAACACTACGGTTGAGATCGTCGTACTTGACATAGACTTGCTGGAACAGTCGTGCTACGCGTGAAATAATATGGTATAGACTGATGCTCAGCACAACAAGTGCAACGACAAAGATGAGCGAAAGCCGAGCGTCGATGACCAGGCACATGACGATGCTCAGTAAGAGTCGGAAAGGTGCTCTGACGGTAATACGAAGAATTAGTTGGTAAGCATTCTGTAAACTGTTTACGTCAGTAGTCATACGTGTGACCAGACCTGACGTGCTGAATTTGTCGATGTTGGAGAAAGCAAAAGACTGTATGTTCCTGTACATGGCACTGCGCAGGTTGGCTGCAAATCCTGTTGAGGCATAAGCCGAGAAACGACCAGCCAGTATTCCGAAAGTAAGGCTGAGCAATGCCAAGCCTAACATGACGGCTCCATAGCGATATACTTGTTGGATGTCGCCCGCGTTCAGTCCCTTGTCAATGAGAGATGCCGTGACATAAGGTATGAGCACATCAGTTACCACCTCGAGTGCCGTGAACAGAGGTGTGAGCAAAGATGCCGTACGGTATTGCCTTATTTGTTTGTATAGTGTAGTAAGAAACATAATTCGCTGTGCAAAGTTATGGAATATGGAACAATATTCCAAACGTTTGAACGTTTTTCTTTGTCATTTCATTTCTTTTTGTTATTTTTGCAGCATGATGAATGATAACGGAAACAGACTTCCTATTGGAACAATGCTTCAAGATGGCAAATATCGTATTGATGGCTATCTCTCCTCCGGTGGCTTTGGCAATACTTACGTCGCCTATAATAGCATGACGGGTGAGGAGGTCGCCATCAAAGAGTTTTTCATGCGATCCATCAACAAGCATGGCGACAATACTGGTGTTTCCATCAAAGACAAGAGCAATCAGGAATTGTACTTCCGTCAATTGAAAAAGTTTCAGAAAGAAGCTCAGCGATTACGTAAGCTTAATAATCCCCATATTGTCAGCGTCTATAGTCTTTTCGAGGAGAATGGGACAGCCTACTACGAAATGGATCTCATTAAGGGTGAGTCACTGTCCGACAAGATGGAACGTAGAGGAAGCCCCTTTTCAGAGTCGGAAGTGCTGCATGTGCTCAGTCAGCTGCTTGATGCTTTAGAGGCAGTGCATTCGCAGGATCTGGTACACCTTGATTTGAAACCATCGAACGTCATGGTGGACGACCAAGGTAATGTGTCACTCATTGACTTTGGAGCATCAAAACATGTTACCCCCGACGGACGTACGCTGTCTGCTCCTTCCATGCTTGTCTTTACACCTGGATTTGCCCCCCTTGAACAAATAGATCAGAACATCAAGAACTTCGGCCCATGGACAGACTTCTATGCTCTTGGTGCAACACTTTATAAGTTGCTGACACAAGAGTCGCCACCATCGGCCACGGAACTGTTGGAAACACAATCACAACTGACGTTTCCTGCAAACGTCTCGTCAGACATGCAGCAGCTTATTCTCTGGATGATGAATGCCAACCGGAAGAATCGTCCACAGGATGTAAATGACGTGCGCACCTTTTTGGTGGGACATTTCGGCAATCAGGACGTACCTCCTTTGCCTGTAATTGATGCTACGTCAGCTGTCGATGATGACGACGTAGAAGTGGTTATGGTGAACCGTCCAGTCCAGGAACCGGCATACGGTCATTTACAGAAGAAACAGAAAAGTAACACAATTATTGCTATCGTTGCCTTTGTTCTGGGACTGTTTGTGGTAGCTTTTGTTGCCATTCTATTGCTTTTACTGATATGAATATACAAGAACTTCAACAATTATATGCCTTATCACCACAGGTAAAGGCTCTTACCGCGTTGTTAGAGGAAAAGTCTCCAGAAACGATCTCCATCGAAGGACTTGTAGCCTCAAGTGTAGCCATGACATTCGCGGCTATAGAAACAAAGAATAAGCGTGTGATGCTTTTTATTATGCCCGATGCCGACGAGGCAGGGTATTTGTATCACGACCTGCAGCAGGTGTTAGGCGAGCGGCAGGTGCTTTTCTTCCCTTCCAGTTATCGACGTTCTGTGAAGTATGGTCAACGTGATGCTGCAAACGAGATATTACGTACCGAAGTGCTGGCCCGCTTGTCAACACTCAGCAATCAGCATCCCATGCTCTATGTTGTCTCTCATCCTGAGGCAGTAGCAGAATTGGTGGTGTCAAAGAAACGCCTTGACGACCGTACGTTGGTTTTGCAGAAAGATCAAACCATACAGGTAGATAGCGTCATAGGGACGTTGCGTTCTTTTGGATTCCGTGAGGTCGATTATGTCTATGAACCGGGACAGTTTGCTCTTCGTGGCTCCATCCTCGACGTGTTCTCATTCAGCAACGAGTATCCCTTCCGCGTAGATTTCTTTGGTGATGATATTGATAGCATACGAACTTTTGAGGTAGAGAATCAGTTGTCACGTGAACGTTTGGAACAAATAGAGATTGTACCAGAACTCACCGATGAGACATCCGATCGCGTGTCGCTACTGTCATTTCTCGATAGTGATGCGGTATTGATCATGAAAGACCGCCTCTTTGTCCGTGAAATCATTGACAAGACTTATGAAGAAGGTTTCTCGGCTCAGGCGATAAAGGAACGCACTGAGGGTGCTACCGAGGAGGAGCAGACACATATTGTCGAATCCATGCGTAAAGAGGTACAGCTAATGACTGGTAGTCAGTTTCAACGACAGTCGAGTATGTTTAAAACCATACTGATAAAAGCCTCTTCAAACCTCAGCTCCCCGCTCGAGCAGAGATCGCTTGCTACGCAAGAACACTCCACCCTTAAATTCCATATCTCACAACAGCCGCTGTTTCATAAAAATTTTGAGTTGCTAAAACAGTCCTTGGATGACTTTCTCGCGCGTGGGTACCATATATATATATTAGCAGACAGCCAGAAACAGAACGAACGTCTGAAGGAAATACTTCAAACTATAGACTTTATCCCTGTTGAGAAGACACTCCACGAGGGATATGCCGATAACGACTTGAAGCTATGTGTCTTTACCGACCATCAGATTTTTGACCGCTTCCATAAATACAACCTCAAGAGCGATCGTGCACGAAGTGGAAAGGTGGCACTGACGCTGAAGGAAATTCAACAATTCGAAGTGGGCGACTATATTGTTCATATAGACCACGGTATTGGCAAGTTTGGCGGACTGGTTCGCATGCCACAGGGTGACGGATATCAGGAGATGATAAAAATCATCTATCAGGGTGGTGGAGCTATCTATGTGAGTATCCACTCACTTTATAAGGTGAGCAAGTATAAGTCGCAGGATGGTGGCGAACCGCCCCGACTGTCGCATCTTGGCACTGGACAGTGGGAACGCATGAAGGAGCGTACCAAGCAGAAACTGAAGGATATTGCCCGTGACCTCATTAAATTATATGCGGCACGTCAGCACGAACGTGGGTTTGCTTATAGCCACGACTCTTATCTGCAACATGAGTTAGAGGCATCCTTCCTTTATGAGGATACGCCCGACCAGCTGAAAGCTACCAACGACGTGAAGGCTGACATGGAACGGGCACGGCCCATGGACCGATTGGTATGTGGTGATGTCGGATTCGGAAAAACCGAGGTGGCTGTGCGGGCAGCCTTTAAAGCAGCATGTGACTCCAAACAGACGGCAGTTCTTGTGCCTACTACAGTGCTGGCATACCAGCACTACCAGACATTCTCCTCGCGTCTGAAGAATATGCCTGTCCGTGTGGACTATCTTAGTCGTGCACGCTCTGCCAAGCAAACAAAACAGATATTGGCAGACTTGGCTGACGGTAAGGTGGATATTCTTATTGGAACTCATAAGCTCATTAGTAAAACAGTAAAGTTCAAAGACCTTGGACTGCTTATTATCGACGAAGAACAGAAATTTGGCGTCTCCACAAAGGAGAAACTTCGTCAGATGAAAACCAATGTGGATACCCTCACCATGAGTGCTACGCCCATTCCACGAACGCTACAGTTCTCACTCGTCGGAGCGCGTGACTTGAGTGTGATACAAACTCCACCCCCTAACCGCTATCCTATACAGACGGAAATTCATACCTTTTCACCTGAGATTGTTGCAGATGCCATCAACTTTGAAATGTCACGTAACGGACAGGTGTATTTCGTCAATAACCGCATCAGCGATTTGCAACGGCTCGAACAGATGATACATAAGTATGTGCCCGATGCACGTATTGCTGTCGGACATGGACAAATGAAACCAGAAGAGCTTGAACAGATCATCTTCGACTTTATCAATTACGACTACGACGTGCTGCTTTCTACTACTATTGTGGAGAACGGCATAGATATTCCTAATGCCAACACCATCATTATCAATGGCGCTCATAATTTTGGATTAAGTGACTTGCACCAGATGCGTGGACGTGTAGGACGTTCCAACCGAAAGGCTTTCTGTTATCTTCTTGCACCACCACTCTCCGCACTTACCGTTGAGGCAAGAAGACGATTGGAGGCATTGGAGAATTTCAGTGAACTGGGCAGTGGCATACATATAGCCATGCAGGACCTCGACATACGTGGCGCTGGCAACTTGCTTGGTGCAGAACAGAGTGGATTCATTGCCGATTTGGGTTACGAGACATATCTGAAAATCCTAAACGAGGCTGTGGTGGAACTTAGAAATGAAGAACATCCTGCCGACCTGCCAGATGGACAGGAACGTCATGCCAGTCTTCCTTGGGGCGAAAGCGGCGGGTGGATCACCGATTGTACGTTGGAAAGCGATCTCGAGATGTATTTCCCCGATCATTATGTCCCAAGCGACTCGGAGCGTATGTTGCTCTATCGCGAATTGGATAACCTCACCACCGACGACGATCTGCAACGATTCCGAACACGACTTATCGACCGTTTCGGAGCAGTCCCCCCACAGGGCGAGGAACTCATGCGTGTTGTACCCTTGCGCCGTTTGGGAAAACAGTTGGGTATCGAGAAGATTATTTTGAAAATGGGTCACATGACGTTCTTCTTTGTCTCCAATCCCGATAGCCCTTACTACCAGAGCGAGGCTTTCGACCATGTTCTGTCTTTTGTTGGGACAAACCCGCGGCGGTGCAACTTCCGTGAACAAAAAGGGCGACGCTCGCTTACTATCAGCCATGTGGCTACCGTCGAGCAGGCTGTTCAGTTGTTGTCATCCATGGTGTGAGATATTTATTTCCGTGTCATATTGTCAGCCCATTGTGTCAAAATGACGTCTTTTAGGCGTCTGGCATCCTTGTTGCATTTTATAGGGTGAAAGCCGTAAGGCAATCAAGAGTAAAATATAAAATGTATAACAATTAAAAATATAATTAGGAGGTAATGATTATGACACCAATGATGAGAAGTAACTGGATTCCTACAGTATTTAACGATTTGTTTGATACCGATTTCATGCCGAAGGCTAATTGTACCGCACCGGCCATCAATGTGAAAGAGAGCGACAAGGCTTACACCGTAGAGCTGGCTGCACCGGGTATGAAGAAGGAAGACTTTAACGTGCACATCAATGACGAGGGAAACCTTATCATCAAAATGGAACAGAAACAGGAAACAAAGGATGAGGATAAGTCCGTACGTTACCTGCGTCGTGAGTTCTCTTACTCAAAGTACGAGCAGACGCTGATTCTCCCAGACGATGTCAAGAAGGATGCTATCACCGCAAAGGTCGAGCATGGCGTGCTGACTGTAGAGTTGCCTAAACTGGTTGAGGAGAAGGTAAAAGTCAGCCGACAGATAACCATCGGATAAAAAGAATAAGATTTTCATAGTGTGTTAGTTCTGAAAAGTAAAAGCCGCCTGGCGCTTGGTGCGTCAGACGGCTTTTCTTTTTTCTGCTGATTACTGCTTGTCAAGTTCAGCCAGATTTTCTGCTATCATCTCGTCGGTAACAGTGTAGTTCTGCAGGTCACCTTTGATAAACGACTCGTAGCTGGGCATGTCGATGAGTCCATGACCCGAGAGGTTGAACAGTATGACTTTCTCCTCACCCGACTCCTTGCACTTGTTTGCCTCGCGAATAGTGGCGGCAATGGCATGGCAACTCTCGGGTGCGGGAATGATGCCCTCGGTACGTGCGAACAGCATACCGGCTTCGAATGTCTCCAACTGTGGAATATCCACACCATGCATCAGGCCATCCTTGATAAGCTGCGAGACAATCATGCCGGCACCATGATAACGCAATCCGCCTGCATGGATGTTTGAAGGCTTGAAGTTGTGACCAAGTGTGAACATTGGTAGCAGTGGGGTATAGCCTGCCTCGTCACCAAAGTCGTAACGGAACTGGCCGCGAGTCAGTTTCGGACAGCTGTCGGGCTCGGCTGCAATGAACTCTGTCTTCTTGCCGT
Organism: Prevotella sp.; assembly: GCA_017423565.1. Taxonomy (GTDB): domain Bacteria; phylum Bacteroidota; class Bacteroidia; order Bacteroidales; family Bacteroidaceae; genus Prevotella. The sequence continues at coordinate 11,842 of JAFPED010000201.1, forward strand.
CCTTCAGGTTGTGACGCATAAAGGGGAAAGCGATACCGCCAAAGTTGGAACCACCTCCGAAGCATGCTATAACCGTGTCTGGATATTCACCTGCCATGGCCATCTGCTTCTCTGCCTCCAGTCCAATAATACTCTGGTGCAGCGCAACATGGTTGAGAACTGAACCTAATGTGTATTTGCAGTTTGGTGTGGTTGTGGCTAACTCGACAGCCTCCGAGATGGCAGTGCCTAACGATCCGCTATGGGTGGGGTCTTTGGTCAGGATGTCCTTGCCTGCACGGGTTGACATGGATGGTGAGCCGGTAACAACAGCTCCAAAGGTACGCATGATGCTGGAGCGATAAGGCTTCTGCTGCATGGTTATCTTTACCTGATAGACAGCACAGTCAAGACCGTAGATCTTTGCTGCGTACGAGAGTGCGGCACCCCACTGTCCGGCGCCAGTTTCTGTTGTTACATTAGTCGTTCCTTCCTGCTTCGCATAATAGCACTGTGGCAGGGCAGAGTTGATTTTATGTGAACCCAATGGGTTGGTACTCTCGTTCTTGAAGTAGATATGTGCCGGTGTGCCTAATGCCTCTTCAAGTGCATAGGCGCGTACCAGTGGTGTGGAACGGTAGAACTTGTATTTGTCCAATACTTCCTCGGGAATATCTATCCATGCATGCTCGGTGTCTAACTCCTGAACGCAGCATTCGCGTGGGAAAATGTGCGCAAGGTCATCTACACCAAGGGGTTGCTTGGTGGCAGGATGAATGGGCGGCATGGGTTTGTTGGGCATGTCAGCCTGAATGTTGTACCACTGTGTGGGAATCTCGTTTTCCTGTAGCAGGAATTTCTTTTGCTTTGTCATTGTCGTGAGTTTTTGGTTATAACGAGTCACAAAGGTAGGCATTTCCCTGTACTCCACCAAAAAAATGCCGGATTATTTGTCTTGAACTGAAAATATTTTGTAACTTTGCGCCCTTGTTATGACAATAATCCTGACAGTATTAGCATATTTCTTGCTCTTGTTCGCCATCAGTCGCTATACATCAAGCAAGGCAACGAACGACACCTTCTTCCGGGCAGAGCGGAAGTCGCCATGGTACATGGTGGCTTTTGGCATGGTGGGAGCCTCCATTTCTGGTGTCACTTTTGTCAGTGTGCCAGGTATGGTGACAGGTATTGACATGACTTATTTGCAGACCTGTCTGGGATTCATCCTTGGCTATTTTGCTGTGGCTTTCCTGCTGCTGCCCGTCTATTACCGTATGAACCTGACAAGTATCTACACCTATTTAGGACAGCGGTTGGGACCTCGTGCTTATCTGACGGGTGCATGGTTTTTCCT
>JAFPED010000202.1 GCA_017423565.1 Prevotella sp.
AGCACGTTCCACCTCTCCCCTACTACCTTCACCTATGCCGTGACGACATGTGGTGACAACATGGGTGAGTTGATGACCATCTTCAAGAAAGACCTGAAGAGTCGTGGCCTGCATCTGGACAGCTCGTTCGCCGTAGTGATGCCTGAGTCGAATGTGTGTTTCTCTTTCCTGCATTTAGACACAGAGGAGAAAGCACGTGAGAAAATAAGCAAGGCGCAGCAACAGCTGAAGCACATAGCAGAGGTGGTTACCAGTCAGCAACGTGGTGTGCACGAGTTGGTAAAGGGTGGCATACCTCGTACTTACAGCTACGTCATTGGTGGTTACTACGTGAAGCACCTCATCAGGGATGATGCTTTCTGGGTGGATGAGGAGGCATGTATCAAGTGTGGACTGTGCTCAAAGCTTTGTCCTGTTGACGACATAAATGGTGCACCACCCGTATGGAAACATAACGGCCGATGCACCAACTGTCTGTCTTGTTACCACCACTGTCCTCGTCATGCCATTCACTGGGGAAAGATGAAGCGTGGTCAGTACGTGTTTAATTTGAAATGCGAGGATTGAGATTTAATCTTTAATCTTTAATTTTTCATCTTTCATCTTCAATACACTCTTGGCCCGAAAATCTTAGTACCTACACGTACCATGGTGGAGCCACACTCTATGGCTAAGGGATAGTCGTGACTCATGCCCCATGAGCGCTCACAGAAGTATGGGGCATCAGCAAAATACTGTGCCTTTACCTCGTCGAAGAAATGCTTAGCCGTAAGGAACTCTGAACGTATCTGCTCCTGGTCCTCCACGTAAGAGGCCATCATCATAAGTCCACAGATGCGGACATGCTCCATCTGACGCCACTCTCCGGCAGCCAACAGCTCACGGCAGGCATCAAGGGTGAGTCCATACTTGGTCTCTTCCTCTGCGATGTGCAGTTCCAGCAACACGTTAATGACGCGGTTATTACGCTCTGCCTGCCGGTCAATCTCCTTGAGCAGCTTGAGCGAGTCAACAGCTTCTATCATGGAGATGTATGGAGCGATATACTTCACCTTGTTGGTTTGCAGATGACCAATGAAGTGCCACTCAATGTCGCTGGGCAATGACTGTGACTTGGCTCTTAGCTCCTGCTCGTGACTCTCGCCGAAGATGCGCTGTCCTTCCTGATAGGCTGCTTCGATGTACTCGTTAGGGTGATACTTGCTGATGGCTACCAGCCGTACCCCTTGTGGCAGGTCGTTCAAGACACTGTGTAGGTTTGTCTTTACATCGTAGTCCATGGTGTGCTTACTCCTTAAACTCCGGCTCGTCGTTCTTGGTTGTCTTGCCATTATGCTCGAAGACATCCATGAACTTGGTCTCACTGATATTGGAGATGACATAGTCTATCATGCTGCCTTTCATCGTCTCTTCGATGTTCTTCATGGCAGTATTGAGTGTAGATGCCTGTACCAGATAGGTCACTGCTGTGCGTTTCTCCTTTTCTGTCTTCTCGTCGATGGTGATGAATGACAGTTTTGTTTTGAACCATCGGTCATCATTGTCGTTGTCGCTGAAGAATATTTCGTGGTAACTGGCAGGTGTGATGTTTTTCACCTCGAACTCTCCACTGATATACATGGACATCTCCTTTGTGATGGTTTCTTCTGCCTCTCCAAAAGTGAGGGCATCGACTACGTAATATTCATTAACTTTCTTTGTCATGCCATCCTCCTGGGTTTTGTCATAGCGGATGACAACTTCGTACCAATTTGCTGTTCTGCTTCTCATATTGTTTTTACCTTTATTTATCAATGCGGGGAAACCGCATTACACACTATTATTATTTCTGGACGCCGTGATACTGAAGCTTTTTCTTTTTCTGCTCCGTCAGGCTTTCAACTATCTGGGTGGCAATGAGCTGGCTACGGGCAGCACTGATGCCTGCCTCATCGCCAATGCTGACCTGTAGGCGTAACAGCTCCTCGTTGACACTGGACATGTCGGAGAGGAACTTCTTTTCACTGGAGTTCATGTGCTCATTATTATAAATCTTTGAGAGCACACGGTCAGCCTCTTCAGTGAACCGCTTACGGAATATCTGCTCAGCCTTGGCCTCATACTCTGCCTGGTTACGTCGCTCTTCCTCGGTCATGATGAGCGTGTCGCCACTGACCACTCCCAGTTCGGCAGGGTCGAAGCCATCCTCAATGAGGTCGTCGGTAGCCTGTCTGGGGGCAGGCTTGACATACTCTACATTGGTTGGCTCTGGCATAAGCTCGAAGTAGAGTCCCACCACCAGCAGTGCCACGACGAGTGCTCCGACAAGTGTGAGCAGCGTCTTGTGGAAATCACGTTTTCTTTTCAGTGCCTTCCTCATGTCAGCCACTGTCTGGTAGCGACCTTCTGGCTTGTCATTCTGTGCACGCTTGGCTACCTTCTCGTAGGCATAGGGAATCTCTGCCATTTCAAATATCCAGTCGATGAGGCACCCCAAAGAGAAGATGTCACAACGGTTGTCAACAGTGCCGTCGTTGAGCACCTCAGGAGCAACGAATCGCTCCATGCCTTCGTACATGTCAGCAGTTTTCTTCAATCCCAGATAGAAGGAGCCATGACTGAGTAGCATGGGAGCATGGTCACCCTTTCGTATCAGGATGTTCTGCGGTGCGAAGCAGACATGCCATATCTGCTGTGAATGCAAGAACTCAGTGATATCAAGCAACTGGCTGATAAGGTCATCAATAAACCCTTTCTCTGCCACTATGGCAGGTTGCTCCTGGATGAGTTGGGCCAGTGTGATGAAGTTTCCCTGTTCCATCAGCAACATGGGATGCTGGCTGTCCTGAATGTCGAGTTCAAAATGTAGCTGGTTCTTATGTCGCAGCTTAGGGTTGGTGTCACACTCATTGTCAAGTGCCCCCCTGAACTTAATATTATCAAAGAGCTGTGGCCTCAGGTCGAGCACATTCTGATACTTCTCTCCTATGAGTCTTTTACTGAAGTTACCCAATGGCAGCCTGGCGGTCTTGGCTTTAGCAGCAGTTTTCTGTTCTAAGAGTTCCTCGTAATTCATTGTCTTTGGCTTGAGAATTAATGTTTACAATACTACCTTTACCTTGACTGGTTTGCTCTCGTTGTGTATCCGGTTGAGTGCAGTAACGACATAAGTATAACGCTGCTGACCACCTTCCTGAGGCAACAGATAGAAGGTGTCGGTAGTGGTGGCTACAATATGGTCTGCACGATTGATATCTACCTTCTCACCATGCTGGAAGCGGTAAATGACATACTGAATAGCCTGACGTTTCCAGTTGCTGCCCGAGGGGGGAGTCCAGAAGATGACCTGTTCAGTATCGCTCATCCAGAGAGCCTTTACCTTACGTGGCTTCTTGGGTGATGTCTTGGTAATGAAAGGCATAAGAGGCTGAAGGGCTTTGACACGCCAGTAGCGCTGTTGCAGCTGTGTGGCATATCCTCCAGTGTTATCTACGGCAGCCTTAGCATACCAGAGCACTGTACCCTCGACATTGGGACACTCGGCATAGAGTGCATATTTGCGTTCCTGCTGATTGAACTTGACAGTCCGCTCAATGTCCTCGCCAATGAAGAGAGGACGCTCGGAGGCATGACGGTTCCACCAATGAATGAGCTCCTGATAGTCAGCAGCCCTGTTGCCTATCTCCCAGTAAATCTGTGGCACGTTATAGTCAATCCATCCATTGTTGACCCACAAGAGTATGTCAGCATATAGGTCGTCATAATTCTGAAGTCCATTGGTCTGTGAGCCATTGGGGTCGTTCTTTTTGTTACGATAGATACCAAAAGGTGACACGCCCACCTTCACCCAAGGCTTGATGTCGTGCACCGTCTCATAGAGCTGTTTGACAAAGAGGTTGACCTGATGACGTCGCCAGTCACCTCGGTCACGAATGCCATTGGGGTTGGCATTATAGGCATCATCGTCTGGAATAGTCTCACCAGCCACGGGATAAGGGTAGAAATAGTCGTCGTAGTGAATACCATCCACATCATAACGCTGTACGATGTCAGCCACCACGCTACAGATATAGTCACGATTCTCCTGCAGTCCCGGGTTCAGAATGAGCTGGTTGTCATAACGGAAGACTCGCTCAGGATGCTGGTTGGCAATATGGTTCTGAGCCAATGTTGATGTGGTCTTGGTCTTGGCCCTATAGGGGTTTATCCATGCATGCAGCTCCATGCCACGTTTATGACACTCGTCAATCATCCATTGCAGAGGGTCCCAATAAGGATTAGGTGCCTTTCCCTGCTGTCCTGTAAGGAATCGGCTCCATGGCTCGATGTTGCTGGGATAGAGTGCGTCAGCCTCTGGCCTTACCTGGAAGATGATGGCATTGACACCTATTTGCTGTAACGTATTGAGCTGTGAGGTCAGTGTCTGCTGCATCTGTTGGGTTGACTGTCCCAGCCACTGTCCATTGACACACTGTATCCAGGCTCCTCTGAACTCACGTTTCACCTGTGCCTGTGCCACGAGAGGCATCATGGTCATCAGGAGCAAAAGCATCAAAAGGCTTATACTTCGTCGGTTTGTCTTCTTGTCAGTCTTCATATTCTTGTTGTTGTTTGTTATTATTTCAGATAGTTGTCAATGGCTGTGGTCCAGTCGGCTCCATTCTCAGGGCAGAAGGTGTGAATGCCCATTTGGCTGGCAGCCGCGACGTTTCTTGGACCATCATCTACAAAGAGTGTCTCGTCAGGAATAATGTTCTCAGAGGCAAGCACCTTGGTAAAGAACATGGGGTCAGGCTTCATCACCTTATGTTGATAGCTCAAGTAGCAGGCATCTACATAGTGAGTAATGTCGTGCCCATGACCATCGAACTCCGGGCTCATGACCCATGACATCATATAGGGGTTGGTATTAGAGAGCAGTATGACCTTATAGCCCTGAGCGCGCAGGCGCAGCAGACAGTCCAGGTTACGCTGTGGCAGTTCCTTGGCATAACCCAGCCATGCATGACGGCACTCGTCAAAAGTCACCTCACGTCCCACTTGTTTGCTGAACTCTGAGCGGAAGGTCTCTGCATCAATGAGTCCCTGTTCCAGCTGTCCAAAGATTCCTCCTTGGGTATAAGGGTCCAGCTGCTGCGGGGCATCCTTGAGTCCCAACTGCTGAAAACGTCTTACTGCCTCATCGTGACTGAGGGTTATGATGACCCCTCCCAAATCGAATATAATGTTTCTAATCATTCGTCGAAGAGTTTGAGTTTGTTATTTCTTGCTTCTTGCAGCGAGAGCAACTGCTGCTGTTCATTCTGATAGGACTCTCGCATGCGCGCGTACCTATTATCTAATTGCTGGGCATACTGTTCACGCTCAGCCATGAGGCGTTGGGCAACAATAGCATTTTGTGATGCATCCTTCATCCAAACCACTGGTCCTGCATAGACTGGTGCTATCTTCAGTGCAACATGTAGCTCTGACGTTGTTGCGCCACCTATCATGATGGGAATGTGAAGATGAGCTTTCTCCAGTTCCAGTGCCACATTGACCATTTCCTCGAGCGACGGTGTAATCAGTCCCGACAGACCTATCATATCCACCTGCTGCTCCTTGGCAACACGGACTATTTGTTCAGCCGGTACCATAACCCCCATGTCGATGACCTCGTAGTTATTGCAGGCCATGACCACACTGACAATGTTCTTGCCAATGTCGTGGACATCACCCTTAACAGTAGCCAGCAACACCTTGCCTGCCCGTTTGTTCTGACCAATTCCTCGCTGCTGCTCAATGAATGGCTGCAGGAAGGCAACGGCCTGTTTCATGGTTCTTGCCGACTTTACAACCTGCGGCAGGAACATTTTGCCTTGTCCAAACAGTTCGCCTACCGTATTCATGGCATCCATGAGTGGTCCTTCAATAATATCAACAGCCTGTGGATAAGTGTTCAGCGCTTCTGTGAGGTCAGCTTCCAGATGATCGGAAATACCTTTGATAAGTGCATTTGACAGTCGCTCATTCAATGGTGGCACAACATCTGCCAAATTGTTTGTGGAGGCTTTTGC
>JAFPED010000203.1 GCA_017423565.1 Prevotella sp.
ATATACAGACACCTTTCTCTATTATGAGACGATTGTCATTGGCAGTGAGGCGCAGACTCAGAATATCTCATTGCGCCGTATTGTGTCGCTTTGTCGGTTTGTGGTGAATGATGCCATACCAGAGGGTATTGCCCGTATGGAGTTCCAATATACAGGTGGTAGTGGACATTTCAGTGCTGTGACAGGGTTGGGTGTGACTAATTCAACCCAGAAGATGAGTTATGCCGTCGTGGCAGGACAGCAGCAGACACAATATGACCTCTATACCTTCTTGCACGATACAGAGGGCACTATCCATCTATATGTCAGGGCTTATGATGCAGCAGACAACCTGCAGTTGGAAAAGGAGTTTGACATCCCGATGACCACGAATAAGATTACCTGGATGAAGGGCAGTTTCTTCGATGGTTTTTCCACAGCTCCCTCTCAGTCTATCACGCCTATGGTAGCTATTGAAGGAACATGGGGTGGGGAGAATGTGATTGGGTATTAGTCGTTTGGGAGATTGGTCGTTTGGTCGTTTAGGAGATTGGTCGTTTGGTTTCTTAATTTATGGCAAAAGTCTGTAAAAAAGTAAACTTCCTATTATATTTGAATCATTTTTAAATAAAATCCATTACCTTTGCATTCTAAATAACACATTATTTATAATATAAAAGGATGAAAATAGCATTGATAGGCTATGGCAAGATGGGTAAGATGATAGAACAGATTGCCCTTGACCGTGGTCATGAAATTGTGAGTATTATTGACATAGACAATCAGGAGGACTTTGATTCTCCCGCTTTTGCTTCGGCAGATGTCGCCATTGAGTTTACTGCCCCTCAGGCAGCTTACGGAAACTACCAGCGTGCCTTCAAGCACAACGTGAAGGTGGTGAGTGGTTCTACAGGATGGATGAAGGAACATGGAGAGGATGTCCGTAAGATGTGTTCGGAAGGAGGTCAGACCTTGTTCTGGGCTTCGAACTTCAGTATCGGTGTGGCTATTTTCTCGGCAGTAAACCGTTATCTGGCAAAGATCATGAACCAGTTCCCACAGTATGATGTGGAGATGGAGGAGACGCATCATGTGCATAAGCTCGACCATCCCAGTGGAACGGCAATTACGTTGGCAGAACAGATTGTAGAGCAGATAGACCGTAAGGAGGCATGGGCAGAAGACACCACCGACCCGAAGCTGTTGCGTATTGACCATATCCGCCGTGGTGAGGTGCCAGGTATTCATACCATCCGTTATGATTCTGATGCCGACCTGATTACCATCTCGCATGATGCCCATTCGCGTAAGGGTTTTGCCCTTGGCGCTGTGTTGGCTGCAGAATATACGAAGGAACATCAGGGACTGCTGACCATCAGTGATATGTTTAAGTTTTAATTGAGAATTGACAATTTCTTATGGAGAAGAAGAAGGAAATAAATATGAAGGTGCAGTGGACGAAGTTCATCGTGGTGTTGGTGCTCTATCTGCTGTTCCTTTATTGGGTGAAGTCATGGTGGGGACTGTTGGTCGTTCCGTTTATCTATGACGTCTATATCACCAAGAAAATAAAATGGCAGTGGTGGAAGGATGCCGAAGGTCCTGTGAAATGGGTAATGTCGTGGGTAGATGCGTTGGTGTTTGCCCTGGTTGCCGTCTATTTCATCAACCTGTTTTTCTTCCAGAACTACGTCATCCCCTCTTCGTCGTTAGAGAAGTCGTTGCTGACTGGCGACTACCTTTTTGTATCAAAGGTCAGTTATGGTCCTCGTATTCCCGAGACGCCCCTTACAATGCCGTTGACCCAGCACACCCTGCCCCTCTTCGAGTGTAAGAGCTATATCGAGTGGCCTCACTGGGACTATCGTCGTGTGAAGGGACTGGGTAAGGTGGAGCTCAACGATATCGTGGTGTTTAACTATCCTGCAGGTGACACCATCTGCAGTGCGCCCCAGTATCAGGCTTACGACTTCTATCAGATGTGTTACTCGCTGGGTTATCAGATGTATCCCCAGCGTCCTAACCCCGACAGTCTGACTGTTGACCAGCTTCAGCAGTACTTTAACGTAATCTATCAGGCCGGCAGACAAGAGATAGTGCGCAATCAGGCAGAGTATGGACTGATAGACACCCGTCCTACCGACCGCAGGGAGAATTATGTGAAGCGTTGTGTGGGACTGCCAGGTCAGACGCTGCAAATCAAAGACCACATCATCTATCTGGACGGTAAGGCCAATAAGGAGCCCGACAATGTGCAGTACACCTATCGGGTGAAGTTGCGCCAACGTCTGGATGACGATACGATGAAGGAGTTGGGAATCACGATGGAAGACCTCACTTCGCTGAATACGTCGGGCTATATGCCTATGACGAAATATGCCGTTGAGCAGTTGAAGAAGCGTCAGGACATGGTGGAGAGCATAGAACTGAATACCGATGCCAGTGATTTGGACATCTATCCATTGAATGGAAATATGCATTGGACGCGTGATAATTACGGTCCCATCTGGATTCCCAAGAAGGGAGAGACCATCGACCTCACCCTGCAGAATCTGCCCATCTACGAGCGTCCCATCCGTACCTACGAGGGCAATAAGTTGGAGGTGAAGGATGGTAAGATATTCATCAACGACAAGGAAGCAAAGAAATATACCTTTAAGATGGACTACTACTGGATGATGGGTGACAACCGTCATAACTCGCTCGATTCCCGTTATTGGGGCTTTGTGCCAGAAGACCATATCGTGGGTAAGCCCATCTTTATCTGGTGGAGTTCCGACCCCGACCGTCATGGTTTCTCGGGTATCAGATGGAACCGACTGTTTAGGTTTGTGGATAATATCAAATAGGCAGTCTTATGAGCAATTGGCTGAAGTTCGTGGTGACCATGGCAGTAGCAGTTTTGCTGGTGCTGGGGTTCCGGGCTTTGGCTTTTTCTATCTATACTGTTGAGGGCAAGGGGTTGAGTCCCACTTATATCCATGGTGACCGATTGCTGGTAAACCGTTGGAGCTATGGTCTGCGTATTGACGGGAAGGGTCTGTTGCCCTATAGCAGGATGTTGCGTAAACCCGTGAAGAAGGGAGATATCGTGGTTTTCGACTTACCAGGCGATACCATTGCGGGGGAATTCATTGCCCGCTGTAAGGCCGTGCCTGGTGACACGTTGCGACTGAAGGAAGGTGTGGTGGTAGTGCCAGGGCTGAAAGACTGTGCTGATGCAGACTATTACTGGCTGGAGTCTATCAATCCCCAGAATCCCGCCGACTCACGTCATTTAGGTTTTATTTCTGAGCGTAACATCATCGGCAGGGTGGTAACCATTCTATACAGTCATGATGACCATCAGCCTATCTGGGAAGGCTATCGTAATGAAAGGATGTTGAGATGACGACCGCCCTTTTGCAGACCACCTATTTCGGTCCCGTGCAGTGGTATCAGAAGCTCAAGCGCTATGACCATTGTGTGATAGAGCAGTATGACTCTTATCAGAAGCAGACCTATCGCAACCGTTGTGTGATAGCCACGGCCAATGGGTTGCAGGCACTGACGGTGCCGGTTGACCATTCCCCATTGACCATTGACCATGTTCAATGTAAAGACCTTCGTATCAGTGACCATAACCAATGGCGGCGCGTACACTGGAATGCGTTACAGAGTGCGTATAGCGAGAGTCCCTTCTTCGAGTACTATGCCGATGATATCCGTCCATTTTTTGAGCAGAAGTATGAATTTCTGATTGATTTCAACGAAGCCAT
>JAFPED010000023.1 GCA_017423565.1 Prevotella sp.
GACATGCTGAACCATCAGCTGCCTGTGTACAAGATAACGGATATCTATATCAAGAAGGACTTCAAGAAAATCAACGAGGCGAACTTCAAGCTCATTGACTATGTTTTCAATGACATGGAGAAAGAAAAAGCCGGTACTCATCAGGACAAGCATCAGGGTGGTGCATTGCTGACTGGCGACTTCCTGACCAACGTCGTTGATACGGTTGTTGACATCACTTGGCAGCTGACTCCGCAGGACATCAACACCAGGAAATCTTGGAACGTGGAGATCAAGGTGACTTACAAAGGACAGAGCAAACTCATTGGTACGTCGATCTTCGTTGCAGAGAACGACGTTTCCGAAGAAGGCTTGCTCACCAACGAGTACCTTATCAAGCGTTGCGAGGCTCTGGTCAACTCTTGTAAGGAGCGTATCAGCCGCCTTGATTTGAAAGCAGCTCAGTATGATATCAATGACTTAGTGAACAAGTTGCTATCATAACCCACCTTATATATAATAATGTACACGAGAAGGATAATACAATTATGGCATCATTGAAAATCGAAGTATCAAAGACCGCAGTAAATAGGAAGGGAACCTGTGAGGTCGGCATCCGTCTGTATCATCACCACGAAAAACGGCTGATTGAGACGGGCATCTATGTTTCCAAGACGGAAATGACCAAGAAATGGACTATCCGTAATGAACTGGTAAAGCGTAAGGTCAAAGCTCTTCTGAAAGACTACAATGCCAAGTTGAAGCAGCTAGAACTTGACCAGTATGACATGAACATCGATGCTGTGGTCAACTACATCGTCGGTGTGGGTGAAGTCAGCGTCGACATTATCCAGTACGGACGTGAATGGATCAAGGAACATGAAGACCAAAAATGCAGTAGGAACCACTTGGTGGCTCTGAATGCCTTTATCAAGTTCGTTGGACGTGACAGCTATATGTGCAACGACATCACCAAGGTCTTCATGAAGAGCTTTGAGAAGTGGCTGGGTGACAAGAAGACCGCCCGCAGCGTCTATCCGCAGCTTATCAAGAGAATTTTCAACTCGGCCAAGCAGCGGTATAACGAGGGACGTGAGGATAACAAGGTCATCAAGAGGACTTTGGAGTTCTACAGACCGCCTCATGTGGAGGTTCAGACTGAGAAACGTGCTTTGCCTGTGGATATTATCCGAGCCATTGCCAATCTCCCAGACGATCCTGAGGGAAGGACTATCGCTGACCTTGCCCGTGATGTGTTCACCATATCGTTCATGCTGATGGGTACGAACACGATTGACTTGCTGGAATGTAAGTGGGACGGACGAGGTAACATTACTTATGACCGTGCCAAGACAAAGGACAGGAGGCCTGACCATGCGCGTATTGTCATCAGTCCGCATCCGCTGTTACTGCCTCTTATCAAGAAATACAGGTGTACCAGGCATAAGAAAAAGAACTATGTGTTCTGCTTCAACTACATGTACAAGGATCCTACGACTTTTAACCAGACCATCAACCGTGGATTGAAAATCGTAGGTGAGAAGGTTGGCGTACCTCTGCTGCAGTTCTATGCTGCAAGGCACTCGATGGCCACCATCGCCTACAACGAGGCTGGCATTGACAAGTTCACCGTGCATGAGATGTTGAACCACAAAGTGCAGGTCTTTACTGTCACCAACATGTATATCCGACAGGACTTCTCACGCATCAACGACGCAAACTTCCGTTTGATTAACTATGTGTTCGAGTACCATCTGATGTCGAACAGCCGTTTGAAGGAATTGGGTGGCAAGGAGGGTGACTTCCTTACATCGGTACACGAGGACATGGTGACCTTCAGATACTATGTCGATCCTCTTCTGAAGCATGAGGATGGCCAACTGGGTATCTGCTTCAACGTGGCTTTCCGTGGCCAGAGCAGAGACATTGCTACTCCGCTCACGGTGACGAGCAAGGAGGTAAACTCACGGTATCAGATAGTGTCAAAGAGGGCCGTCGATGAATGTGAGGCACTGATTGACAGGTGTAATAGTCGGCTGAAGCATACGGATTTGTCGGCGACAAACCTGACAATCCTTGACATTATGCGGCTACTGGCATGAGGACAAAGA